>MQUF01000013.1 GCA_001914235.1 Desulfobulbaceae bacterium DB1 | reverse complement strand
GACAGCCGTATGAAAAGTCCGTCATTTTCAAAAAAGACCTCTGCCTGATCAATATTTCGGGCAGTAGCAGGGCAAAAACAGTGGCAAAAATGGCAAAAATACCCAAAATAAGACGCCGCAGGACATCGGCCATCCCTTTCGGGGTGCCCTGTCCAAAGATTACCCGCATGAGAAGTCCCAAATTGTAGGCAGCGGCATGAATCAGGTAGCGTTTACTGACATTTTCCAGACCGCGAAGCGTCATCCGGGCAAGATTGCCACCTCGCTTGAGCATGGCAAAACTTCGTTCCACAATCTCGGAACGCCGACGGGACAACTGTTTTCCGTGGTCTCCCCGAGTGCGGCGGCGATTGCCGTGAAATTCCCGGCAGGCCTCTTTGTCGCCATGCCAACTTCGTCTCTGTTCGCTCTGCCGCTCCGGAATGTAGGTGGTGATCCCTTTGTCGGCATTGAGTTTCCTGATCAACTCCGCCTTGTGGTATCCTTTGTCGGTAACCACGCACAGCAGTTCCGGCGCTTCGTCACCGAGAACGGCAAGGTTCTCCTCGACTTGTTCCAGCGTCTCCTCGATGCTTGCCGTATCGCCCTGATCAGCCGGATGCACCACGACGCCCAGCATGGCCCCGGTGGCAAGATCGACCGCATGTTCCGCCTTGTAGGCAAGATGGGTCGTGCCATTCTTCATCTTGGCGATACGGGCGTCGGGATCGGTTTCCGATTGCCACTCGCGATTGGAAAGTTTCTTGCCTGTGCGTTTCCTGTCGAAACGGGCAACGTCGGCGGCATCACCTGGCTCTTGACCTGCCTCGCGCATCAACGTTTTGACATAGTCGGTGTAGGAGGAACCGGTATCTTTTCGCGCCAGACGCCGCAGAGAGGCATTGGCTTCAATGGTTGTCGAGTCGACACCAGTCGCGTATGCATCGATCAGCCCGTGTTGATGGACAATGCAGAGGATACGCTGGAAAACCTTGGTGTACAGCTCCAGCGGCAATCGTTGCCGCCAGATGGTGAAACTTGAATGATCCGGCGTTTTTTCGTGAATCTGATAGCCGAGGAACTCCCGCAACGACATCCTGTCACTGCAATGCCAGGCAATGCTGCGTTCGGACTGAAACCCTTCCAGGTAGCCGACAAAGAGCATGCGGAAGTAGACACCTGGAGGAATCGAGGGACGACCTGCTTCCGAGAAAAAGGGGGCACATTCCTGTTCCAGCCAGACGTCAAATCCATCGTCATCAAAAAGACGGTTGAGGCGGGTGTAAAAGGGATGGCCACCGCGTGGGGCCAGGTCGCTATGGGCGATCCAGAGCGGGAGCTGTTTATGTTTTTTGCGTTTACCGATGGCCATGAAGAAAAACCCCTGTTGTGTGATGAGTTGTCACGACATTTTACCCGATCGGCCGATTCATTCAATCTCAATCAATGGCCGCAACAGGGTTTTTCAACGGGCTGTTAGGGCGTAACCAACAAATTATGTTTCTATTCTTATTTCTTATGCACAATTATGTGTTGAGTAATGACCGAAATTCCTTTAGTGACAACATGCATTTAGAATGAAAACCATAACCAGCAAAGCTCGCGACGAAAAAACGTAGATCAAATAATGCTGACTGACCATATTTATCTAATTTAGGATCGTTAATTATTTTTCTTAATTTTGTACTACGCGGATTATGGTTTGCGAGCAGAAATATGATTTCCGGAGTGGTATTCTTGCCAAATATGACTTCGGTTATGCCCTTACTGCGATTAAAATTGAGCAAGTCAAGTTCATCAAGTTGAGAAAACTGATTGCTCATGGTGTCAAGCAAAAAACCATATTTTTCTTTATTCTCAATAAATTTTTTAAAGTCATCCAAATGCTCAATAATTCCGGCTTTGCCACTTAGGGCGTTATCGCCATATTTCATTTCAATAAGTGCTGGGCGGCAGTTACTTCCATCCTTGCGAGCAGAGGCCTGCCAACGTATTGCCAGCATATCAAACCGTGCGCCAATATCCGAATCTGCAAATTCTATATCCGACAGGAAATACTCTGTTTCATTCGAAATTGGAGAAAAGTTGTTTTCCCGTGCGACTAGCTGCTGAAACTCCCTTTCTGGTTTGTTATGCACAGAAAGAAAAAAATCCATAGTTTCCTTCAGATTTGGCAATGCAGCAATCCATGACGTCACATCTGTTGCTGTACTTAGTACAGGCGGCATATCAGGAAGCGACCTAGCGGTTTTGTTATACTGAGTATCAAAAAATGCTTTATAGGTATTATCGGTGTTAGTGGCTTCAATTTTCATTATATTCCCGCCACGATAATAGATGTTGACGTAATTTTCTCGAATTGCCAACATTAAAGTATTGTCATCCTTGATCCGTTTAAGCATGGGAGATAAAAGACCAATTTTAAGATCGTTTAAAAATTTATCTGATAATTGTCTCATTTCATTAATGCCTCATAAAATTGTAAAGAAATTAAAATAAATAATAACTGATTGGGAACCTACGCCGGGATCCATCCACCGCCAAATATTCCCCATGAGATAAATATACGCCCTCTTAAAAAAGATGTATATCCAAAAGGTTAGTATGTTTACACCATGCCAACAGCAATACCATTGTTACCATTATCAAGGAAAAGTGATATAGCCGCGGGTAAAAAATATTCTTCCCAACATTGCCCAGTATAGGTGCTAGCACAAGAAACAATACGACGAGGGTCGTTACCTGAGTTTGCATGTACCTGAATCCGTGAGGTATCCCGGATTCTCCCTAAAAATTGTGGGGCGCGAAAAAATTTCAACACCGCGACCGCCAGAAATTTATATATTGCCAGCATATTGCTGGTAAATTGGGACATCGTCCCCGTTGTTCTTTGAAAAATTGCTATATTTGCCTGTTTTTAGGCGTATTTTCCCGGCAGGGCCTGCTGTTCAGCCACTTTCCGGCAAATTTCTCTTCTGTTCTTGCATTAGCCAAAGGCAAGCCGGTTATAAACGGCCTGAAACGAGTCAAATGCGCAACAGTGGCGGCTGAACCGCAGCTTCAGTTTCCTGCCGGTCTCAATCAGTCTGGCTGCACGGTACATGAGTTCCTGAATAACGGTACGAATTCTCCTGCGCTTTGCCGAGTGGCGCACTGGTGAGCGATCACCGAGAAGGCCAAGCTGGCCGATAAACCGCAAGATGTTATAAGCCAAGCCGGCCAAGGACATGATCAAGGAATTGGTCGCAAATTTTCCCGAAGGCAACCGCTCAAGATCCATGTCGGTTTTAAATTCGCTGTGAAACTGCTCGCTTGTGCCGTGGTCCCGGTAGAGCTTGATGATCTCTTTTTCCGGCAGGTAAAGGGATGTCCACCAGCCCTCAAGTTCTATATCCGGCACCAGCAGCAACTGGCCGCGTTTGTCAATGGTACGTTCAATCACGCGGACGATCAGGCGGGTACTGAACTCCTTGCCCTCGTGCTCCTGAAGCTGGTTGAAACTGAATACGGCAACCCGTTTGCCGCGTCGTGGTTCGCTCACTTCTCCTTCTTGCAGCCCACGGGCCAGCCAGGCGGGAAGGTCCTGCTTGCGGGGATTCCATTTCAGGATGTAATCGACCTTTTTGTGGCCATAAAGCGTTGCTCGGGTCTCGACAGCATCGTGTCCGGAGTCAAGCCTGAATAACAGTGACTTTTTGGTTAAAGACTTGGCACGGGAGATGGTTTCCTGCAGAAAAGGAATAAAATTGTTTTGGCTGTGCTGGCTGCCCTCCCGGAACTCAAGATTAATACACCAGCCTTCCTCTCCCATGTAGGCGGCTATTGGCGCATAGCCGTCATAACCGTGATAGGTATGCTTGGAACCTTCTTTTTTGGTGCCGGAGTTGTCCATGCAAAAGACGTCCATATCGACGGCGACATGACCCATGGCCAAGGGGGTTACTTTTCCTTTGGCATTGCGGATGAACTCCGTGTAGGTGGAGGAAGCAATTGGCTGAAAAACTGTTGCGGTTTCGTCAAGGCGCTGGCGCAAGGTTTCGGGCGAAGGAACCGCTTTGATGCCAAGTGATTGCTGGAAATACCTGTCGTCTTTCATGTCGGCAATGGCTTCGAAATCGCTTTTGCCAAGCGAGAGGAGCCCGAGATAACTGCGAATGACATCTGTATTGGCAATGTCCTTGGTGTCGGGTATCGCCTTTTTCAGCTTGGCGTTCAAGCTGGTAAAGCGATTGATACCGAGCCCGATCAGGGCCAGGCCGGAATGAGAGGTATAAAATTCGTCCGATGAGCGTTCAAGAATAAATCGTTTCATTTTTTCACCTGCAGAGTGATGTTTTTAGACAGGCGAATATTGCAATATTTTTTGTTAAATTTCAACATGTTATTTGAAA
>MQUF01000012.1 GCA_001914235.1 Desulfobulbaceae bacterium DB1 | reverse complement strand
CACCTTGCAGTGTCCCTTGACCATGACATTGTTAGCGCCGAAGTCTTCTTTCAATCGGCTGTTTGCCCGTTCCGCGCTGGACCGGATTTTATAGCGCTCTGCCTCGTGCGGTGCCATGGGGACAACCTCTTGGCCGCGGCCATTCTTATCTGTGATTGGAACATGGCCGAACTTCCGGCTGGTCTCCTCGATCCGCTTGGCATCGTAGGCTGCATCCATCAAATCGTAGAGATAGGTCACCTTTCCGCTGGTCAACTTGATCAGCGGAATCGCTACCTGGCTGTCATGCAGCGAAGCAGAGGTTACAAGGGCACTGATTGGCAGGCCGATATCGTTGATGTCCAGATGCAGCTTGAAACCGTTCCATGATATTTTGTACCCCTTGGCGTCCTTCTTGGTGCCACGATCACAGGCAACCGGCAACTCACCAATGGCTTCCTCGGCACTCTGGCGGACCTGACGGTCAAGCCGCTTCTCGATGGCCGGCGTCCGTTGCTCGCCTTTGGCGGGACGCCCCCTCTTGCGAGGCTTCTTCGGCTCCCTGGCCACCTTCTTCGCCGCTTTCTCACGTCCGGCAATGGCCGTGGAGTCCCGGCTGATGTGTCCGACAAGCTCTTCGCCAAGGTATTCCTTCACCAGTGCATCATGGACCCGCCCACCAAGACTGCCGGCGGCAAATTCGGCAAAGGCCCGCGACAAGGTAGGCTCCGACGGGATAGCATTGGAAGTGGCAAATCCGCATATCTGCCGCAGATTCCCTGCTGATTGCAGAGCCCGACGCAGGTCGCTGGTCGTCGGATATCGGTAGAGCGCCTTTGCCACGAATGCTCGGGCGCAAGCCTGTCGGTCAAGAGGCTTGCGCCCGGGATACTGATATCGACGTATGTTCCTTGGTACGTGTTGCTCAACCTGGATAATCTCCAGAATAGACACCAGGCGTTCCTCCTGCGCGGTGAGCGGAGCTTGCAAACATTTGTTCAGATGGGGAAACAGACTTCTTTGGACATACCCCATCAACCATGATATTTTGTCGGTGAGCTTCACGGCGTTCTCCTGTGTTCTGTTTTGCTGGTTACAAAACAATACCAGAAAACGCCGTGAAGTTCAATTATTTCAATATGTTACGCGATAATATCTTTTGTGTGGCGCGTCTCGTCATTTTGAAAGAGGCTCAATCTTCACAATTTATTAATAATATCAATCAGTTTTTGGAAAACTTCTTCACTTCCCATGAAAAGGGATTGTTTGACTTTTTCGATGGCGGGAAATTGTTAGATGGCCAGTATTTTATACTTCAAAAAAGAGTGAATTCCGGCATCGTATAGCCTGGTAATCAGGAGTTTGCGCCATCAGAGACACCGGCAATATGATCTTCCAACAGGGCAATTGGCAGCCATAGAGCTGCCTTATATCCATTTTGAAATATCTCTCGTCTTTTTGTATCTAATCGGATACGGTATCTAATATGAATACTTTTCTCCGTTCCGATGAGTTTGATACCTGGCTTGCCAAGCTGAAAGACAAAGCGGGAAAAGCCCGCATTGTTCATCGCATCCGGTGTGCCGAGCAGGGGAATTTCGGGGACTGTGAATCCGTTGGCGAGGGTGTATCGGAAATGCGCATTCATACCGGCCCTGGCTACAGAGTATATTTCACCCGACACGGCGAGGTAGTCTATCTGCTGCTTATTGGTGGAGACAAGCGGACCCAGCAACGTGATATTAAACGTGCCATCCAGATGATACGGGGATTAAAAAAGGAGTAACACCATGGCAACAAAATTTGCACCATTCGATGCTGTCGACTATCTTGACAGCGAAGAGACAATAGCTGAATATCTCACAGCAGCACTGGAAGACCAGAATCCCGATGTCTTACTGACAGCAGTGCGTGATATTGCCAAAGCCCGTGGCATAGCTCACTTGGCAAAATCTGCCGGTGTTGGGCGTGAAAGCCTCTACAAGGCACTAAGCCCAGGGGCGAAACCCCGTTACGACACAATACTTAAGTTGCTTCATGCATTGGGAGTCAAACTGACCGCATCACCGATGCATTCATGATTGTTTGGACACCGATGGTGGGTCAATTTTCAATGCCGATTGACACCATTTTGACATGGGCTGAGACGTAACCGCTGGATTCAGCGGATTGCAGGACGTAAATTCGAGAAAAATACAACATGACCAAACAGCAAGCAGGCCACTCACAGTCATCTCCTGCTCTTACTGAAGTTGCTCGCAAGTTTCGTGTAGATGATTTGCCCGCTGCATTTATACCAGGAAGCCGCATTGCCAATATATTGAATCAGGTTGAGTCAGGTACTCCCCTTTCCAACTACGCCCTTGAATACTTGCGGAAAAATGGCTTTGTCGCACTGTTCCGATATGCGAACAATGAATTTTCACTGACTGATTTTCTCAAAGCAGCTGAGCCCGAGCAGTTAAAACGCCGTGCCTCAAGTGAGGCAAAAGCTCTCCAGGACGAAAAGGAAAGGCAACTAAAGCGAGAAGCCTTTCTTGTCAACGTGAAACTGGAACAAGAACGTGCCGCAGCAAGGAAACGCGCCTATGATAATGACCCAAGGAACATTGCCAGAGCCAAACTAAAGGAGCTAAGGGACAGATATGGTCTCTCCAATTATATAGAGAAAGAGCACTTCCCAAGGCTCATGGACATCCTACGCCGGGCAGATGGGGGTATACGCTTGACCCAGGAAGACTTGGTTTGGCTGACAGAAAAGCACGATGATTACGATTACTACACCGAAGAATTAAGAGAACGTTTTCATGAAAATGAAGCTGTATTCTATGCATGTGAGTTCGAAAAAAGTAAAGACCCATGGACTGCTGTCAACGCAAGCAGCCATTACCGCAAGTGTGGTCAAGCAAGAACAGCTGACTCGATGTTAAAAACGATCATTATCTCAAGGTTGAAAAATATCAAACTGAAGTCCGCCGTCTTTACGACACATGGCGCCGTCAAACGAGACATGAGACAGTACGATGAGGCACTAACCCTTGGAGATAAGGCCCACCTACTCACGCCAAAAGATTTCCGTCCTTGCACCCTGTTGGGCGCAGTGAATATGGAAATCGGCAATCATAACCTAGGGGAATCTTGGTACAAGAAAGCCGTCGAACTTGGTGCGAACGAAAAATCCGTTGATGATGACCTGAGAAGCATCTTCATGCGTGCCGAGTCATCCAAAAGAGAGGAGTTACGCGCCTACCTACTGAAAAAGGATCCCTTCCGTTATAGTTGGGCGAAGAAGTGAACATAGGGGGCATCGGTACCACCTCCCCTTGCCGTCAATGTGGAGGGCTTTCGGACCGTACCGTTGATTTTCATTTTCAACTCAGGTGCAAGTTTCCTGAAAAAAACTGAAAAAATATGGAAAGGCGGAGCAGATGAAGTTTAGCGGCAAAAGGCCCGCAGATCGGCGAGAATCCAGGAAACCGCCTGCTGCAAGTCGTCGGCGATGAAATGGGGCTGGATTTCCTGGTGCGGGCCGATATAGTCAAGATCACCCCGACCATAGCCGGTGAGCACCAGAATGCCCTTGGCTCCGCAGCGGGCCGCGGCCTTGAGATCGGACCAGCGGTCGCCCACCACATAGGAACGGCCCAGATCAAGATCCAGCTCGCGGGCCGCCTGCAGGAAAAGGCCGTTTTTCGGTTTGCGGCACTCGCAGGCCAGGCGGAATCGTTCCTCCTTGGCCTCCGGGTGATGGGGGCAGATATAAATGCCATCCACATGTGCGTTTTTTGCCGCCAGCTCCAGCTCCATTTTCCGGTGCACGGCAAGAAGCAGACTCTCCGGAAAATAGCCCCGGGCAAGGCCGGACTGGTTGGTGACCACCACCACCGGAATGCCCTCGACGTTTAAGCGGCTGATGGCCTCCCCTGCGCCGGGAAGCAGATGGAAACGGCTGATATGATTGATATAGCCCATCTGCTCATTGATGGTGCCGTCCCGATCAAGAAAAACCGCGGGTCTCATTTTTTCTCCAGTAATTTTCGCATTGCCGTTGCCACATCATCCACGCTGATATCAAGCATGCAGCGAAAATCGGAATTGCAGTTTTTCTTCAGGCAGGGCGAACAGGCAAGCGCCTTCTGCACGACAATCGCCCGGTCGGAAAAGGGCCCGGTGGCCACCGCGTCGGTGGAACCGAAAATGGCCGCCAGCGGGGTGCGGGTAGCGGCCCCCACATGCATCAGGCCTGAATCATTGGTGACAAAGGCATCACAGAGGCTGATCAATGCCATGGCCTGTCCCAGGGTGGTGCGACCGGCAAGTCCGGTGATGAATTCCGGGCCAAAGCCGCGGATGGTGTCTATCGTCGCTTGATCCGCCCGGGTGCCGAAGACGAAAAATTTTGCCCCGTATTCCCGGTGCAGGAGCACGGCCAGCCGACCGTAACGCTCCGCCGGCCAACACTTGGCCGGCCCATAGGCCGCTCCCGGATTAATGCCGATGACAAGTTCCGCGCCGAGCTCCTTTTTCATCTCGGCGGCAAAATCCATATCCCTGTCCGCCAGGCGCAGAAAGAGTTCATCGCTGCCGCGGACAAGGCCCAGATCTTCCAGCAACGCCTGATAATAATGCACCTGATGTTTTTTACGTACCTCGGCGCGGATGGCAACCCCATGGGTGAGCAGCAAAGACCTGGCGTCACGCCGGTAACCGGCCCGCACCGGAATGCCGGCCATCGCCGTGATAAAGGCGGCCTCAAAGGCGTTCTGCAGAAGAATCGCCATGTCGAAATGTTTTTCGCGCAGTTCACGGCTCAGACGGAACATGCCGCCAAATCCCTTGTGCCGCCCTTTCTTTTCATAAAAAAAGATGTGATCAACATGGGGACTGGCGGAAAAGACATCAGCCATCCAGGGCTGGGCGAGCATGGTAATCTCGGCTCCCGGAAAATTCTCCCGGATGGTCCGCACCGCCGGTGTCGTCATAACGGCATCGCCGATCCAATTGGTGGACCGCACCAGAATCTTTTCCGGCCGCAGATCTTTGAAGGGAATTTGCATGGAATATCATTTTTCCGGAACACGCCGGAATCAAATAAAAGAAGCGGTCCGCCGGCGGAAATCTCCATCAAGGCGGACAACGGATAAGCGAATCGGCAAGTTTGCTTATTTTTCAGCCGACTGTCAAGTTTTTTATCCGGCAGGGCGTCAAGCCCTTGCAAAAAGAGTCGTGGGGTGGTAAAAGGATTGGATTTTCACATCACACATCCCTGAGAAACCCCTCTGGTGCCCGATCTATCGGGTTGGGAAAACGGGATGGACGACAAACCAAAAACAGGAGATTTATCATGGCTTACATTACAATGAAAGAAATGCTGGTTGCCGGTCTGCACTTCGGCCACCAAACCCGTCGCTGGAATCCGAAGATGAAACCCTATATCTTCGGGGCCCGCAACAAAATCTATATCATCAACCTGGATAAAACCCTGCCGCTGTTCAACAAGGCCTATGAATATGTCATGGGCAACGTTGCCCGGGGCGGCTCAGTCCTTTTTGTCGGCACCAAACGCCAGGCCCAGGATATCGTCAAGGAAGAGGCGCTCCGCGCCGGCATGTACTATATCAATCACCGCTGGCTCGGCGGCATGCTGACCAACTTCCAGACCATCAAAAAATCCATTGACCGCCTCAAATCGATTCAGTCCATGATCGATGACGGCAGCATCAACCGCTACAAGAAAAAAGAAGCTCTGGGCATGGAAAAAGAGCTGATCAAGCTGGAGCGCAACCTTGGCGGCATCAAAAACATGAAGGGGCTGCCCACCGCCATCTTTGTTGTTGATCCGAAAAGAGAGGATATCGCCATTGAAGAGGCCAACCGTCTCGGCATTCCGGTAATCGCCATTGCCGATACCAACTGCGATCCCGACGGACTTGACTACCTTATCCCCGGCAACGATGACGCCATCCGCTCCATCAAACTGATCACCTCGAAAATTGCCGACGCGATTCTTGCCGGCAAGGCAAAACGCGGCGAGGAAGTGGAAACCGATGACGCCATCGCCGAGGCCATGGCGGCCGCATCCCAGGCAAGCGCCGTGATGGCGGAAGAGGCCGCGGCTGAATAATTGCCGCGCCTTGGAAACTTCGGACGTTAACGCGCCGGCGCAAGGCCGTAAAAATTTTTTGCCGAAAGCAACGGATTGCCGTTGCGGCATTGCGCCGGTGTCGCACAAATCAGCTGAGAACGATACAAAGCATATTTCAGAGTAAGGATACAAGACAATGAATATAACCAGTCAAATGGTAAAAGAACTCCGCGACAAAACCAACGCGGGCATGATGGACTGCAAGAAAGCCCTGGTCGAGACCCAGGGGGACATGGAAAAAGCCGTTGACCTTCTTCGCCAGAAAGGCCTGATGGTAGCCGCCAAAAGAGCGGAACGCGCCACCAGTGAAGGCGTTATCGAAACATATATCCATGCCGGCGGCAAACTGGGCGTCATGGTTGAAGTGGGCTGCGAAACCGACTTTGTCGCCAAAACGGATTCCTTTATCGAATTCGCCAAAAACCTGGCCATGCACATTGCCGCGGCCAATCCCGTTTCCATCAAAAGGGAAGATGTTCCCGAAGCCCTGCTCGCCAGGGAAAAAGAGATCTACGTCAATCAGGCCCTTGATTCCGGCAAACCAGCCAATATCGTCGAGAAGATCGTGGCCGGCAAGATCGACAAATTCTATTCGGAAATCTGCGTGCTTGAGCAGCAATATGTCAAAAATCCCGACCTCACCATTCAGGATCTGCTGAACGAAATCATCGCATCACTGGGCGAGAATATCGCCATCAAACGCTTTGCCCGTTTTCAGGTGGGCACATCAGCGTAAGGAATTTCCCAGCCGTGGATACTTACAAATACCGACGCGTCCTGTTGAAATTAAGCGGAGAAGCCCTGATGGGTGACGCTTCTTTCGGCATCAGCAACGATGTTCTTGACTATGTGGCGGACGAGATCAAGGGTCTTCGCGCCCTTGGGGTCGAGATCGCCATTGTTATCGGTGCCGGCAATATCTTCCGTGGTGTTGCCGGCGCTTCGGCGGGCATGGATCGCGCCGCGGCGGACAACATGGGCATGCTGGCCACGGTGATGAATGCCCTGGCCATTTGCGACGCCCTGGAGCAGGCCGGTGTCCGCTCCAAGGTCCTGTCCGCCATCCCCATGGAAACCGTTTGCGAACCATATTCCCGACGCCGTTCCCTCCAGCATCTGGAGGCGGGCAACGTGGTGATTTTTGCCGCCGGTACCGGCAATCCCTACTTCACCACCGATACGGCGGCGGTGTTGCGCGGTCTGGAAATAAACGCCGATGTCATCTGCAAGGCCACCCGTGTCGCCGGCGTTTATGACAAGGACCCGCTGCAGCATGGGGACGCGGTAAAATTTGATGTGTTAAACTACGGGGAAGTCCTCACCCGACGACTGAAGGTCATGGATTCAGCGGCAATTTCCCTGGCCATGGACAACAACAAAACCATTCTCGTTCTGGACATGAATATTCCCGGCAATATGAAAAAAGCCATCTGCGGGGAAAAAATCGGCACTTTGATCACTGGAGTCGACAATGAGTGAAGTTCTCTTTGAAATGAATGACAAAATGGAGAAAAGCCTGGACGCCTACCGCCGCGAACTGAGCAGCGTGCGGACCGGCCGCGCCTCGCTTTCCGTCCTGGAAGGCATCAGGGTGGATTCATACGGCACGAAAATGCCGTTGAACCAGGTTGCCACCATGACTATTCCGGAAAGCAGAATGATCGTCATCCAGCCGTGGGACCCCCAGGTGCTGGGTGCAATCGAAAAAGCGATCCTGGCCGCCAATATCGGTCTTACCCCGGCCAATGACGGGAAACTGATCCGTATCTCCATCCCGCAACTCACCGAGGAACGACGCAAGGACCTGGTCAAGCAGGTGAAAAAAATCAGCGAGGAGTACCGAGTCGCCATCCGCAACTGCCGCAGGGACGCCCTTGACGTGCTCAAGAAGCAGAAAAAGGACAAGGATATTTCCGAAGACGATCTTTTCAAGTTTCAGGAAGAGGCGCAGAAGGAAACAGACGCCTTTATCAAAAAAATTGACGAAATCCTGACAGAAAAAGAAAAAGAGGTCATGGAGGTTTAACCGCCTGCCAGTGTCAAACGCCTTGGAACTGGACAACGACAATCTTCCCGTCCATATTGCAATCATCATGGACGGCAATGGACGCTGGGCCCAGAGCCGGGGACTGCTGCGCCTCATGGGACATAAGGCCGGTGTCGACACCGTGCGGGATATCGTCACCGCAGCCAGGGAATTCGGTATCCGGGTACTTACCCTTTATGCCTTTTCCTCGGAAAACTGGAAGAGGCCGCCCAAGGAAGTCACCGGTCTCATGACCCTTCTCAAATCGTACCTGGAAAGCGAACTTTCTTCCATGCTGCAAAACGACATCTCCTTGCGCTGCATCGGCAACAAGGAGAATTTGCCCGCAGAGGTGCGAGAGACTCTTGACCGTTCAATCGCAAAAACCGCGGACAATACCGGGCTCATCCTGAACCTTGCCCTGAGCTACGGAGGCAGGGAGGAAATTATCAGGGCGGCCAAGGAGATGGCGCGGCTCTGTGTTGACGGCACGCTGCAACCAGCCGATCTTAATGAAGAAATCCTGGCCGCTCATCTTTATACCGCCGGACTGCCGGATCCGGACCTTGTCATCCGTACCGGAGGGGAATTGCGTCTGAGTAATTTTCTCCTCTGGCAGGCGTCCTATGCCGAGCTTTATTTCACCGAAACCCAGTGGCCGGACTTTTCAAAAGATCATTTTGCCGCGGCCATTGCCTCTTTCCAGCAGCGCCAGAGACGTTTCGGCAAAACAGGTGAGCAGGTCACGAGTTGAGTGACTCGTTAAAGCGGCGCATCACCACAAAGCTCCCCGACATCGCAGAGGTACTTCCTTGAAACGAATCATTACAGGGCTGCTTGCCGCTTCCGCATGGCTGGCGCTGCTTTACAGCCGATCCTTTCCCCTTTTCTGGCTGACGATTATCCTTGTCAGCCTGATCGCCGCCTTTGAATTTTTCACCATCTGTCTGCGCAAGGAAGAATCATTTCTTCGTCCCGTCCTTCTTTTTCTCGTTTTGCCGCCTGTCATGGCCGCATGGTTTCAAAACGCGCAACTGGTTTTTGCCGTCTATACCGCTTCGCTGATTCTGCTGTCCTGCCTCGCTGTTTTGCAGGCATCGCGCATGCAGGCGCCGTTTGATTTTCTCCTGAAATCCGTTTTCGGGACCACCTATGTGGGGCTGTTTCCCGCCCTGATTCTTCTGCTCATGGCCGACCCTGACGGGGCCAAGTGGCTGCTCTTTCTGACAACCATCACCGCGGCCTCCGACACCGGCGCTTATTTCACCGGCAAATCCCTGGGCAAACACAAGCTCTGCCCCTCCATCAGCCCCGGCAAAACCGTGGAAGGATTTATCGGCGGCATGCTGTGCGGCACCTTGTTTTCCGTGCTTGTCGCCCTGGCCCTTTTTGATCAGGTGAATATTTTCCGCTTCATCGCCGCCGCCATGGCGTTGACCGTTATCGGCGTCGTCGGCGACCTGATTGAATCTCTGCTGAAACGAAGCATGGGGGTGAAGGATTCCGGCTCCATTCTGCCAGGTCACGGCGGAATACTCGACCGGGCCGACTCGTTGCTGCTGACCGCGCCGGTCCTTTATTATCTGGTCACCTACAATTTTTTCCGGTAAGCAGCCATGCAAAAAAACATCGCTCTCTTAGGCTCCACCGGCTCCATCGGCCGCAATGTTCTCAATGTGGTGCGGCGGTTTCCCGGTCGCTTCCGTATCGTTTCACTTGCCGCCGGGCGCAATATCGCGCTGCTGCGCGATCAGATCGAAGCATTTAATCCCTTCCTTGTTTCCGTGGAAAACAGTGATTACGCCAGGGAACTTGCCGCCATGCTTCCCGCCGGCTGGAGTGAAAAAATACTCTGCGGCCGGGAGGGCAATGAACGGGTTGCCACCATTGACCGGGCTGACACGGTGGTTTCCGCCATTGTCGGCGCAGCCGGGCTTATGCCGACCCTGGCGGCAATCCGGGCCGGAAAAAATATCGCCCTGGCCAACAAGGAAACCCTTGTCATGGCCGGTGACCTGGTGATGGAAGAAGCGAGCCGCCGCAAAGTGAATCTGCTGCCCATCGACAGTGAACACAACGCCATTTTTCAGGCACTGACCGCCGGGCGCCGGGAAGATGTGCATAAAATCATTCTGACCGCGTCAGGCGGCCCTTTCCGACAGAAAAACGAACGCGACCTGTGGGATGTTACCCCGGAAGAGGCATTGAATCATCCCAACTGGGACATGGGCAACAAAATATCCATTGACTCCGCCACCCTGATGAACAAAGGGCTGGAGGTCATTGAAGCACGCTGGCTTTTCGACATCGAGGTGGAGAATATTGAAGTTTTGGTTCACCCCCAGAGCATTGTCCACTCCCTGGTTGAATACATCGATGGTTCGGTTATCGCCCAGATGGGTATTCCCGACATGCGGATTCCGATTACCTATGCCCTTTCCTGGCCGGAACGGTTGAAAACGGGATTATCCCGACTCAACCTCACCCAGTGCATGGACCTCAACTTCTTCCCGCCTGACTTCAACAAATTTCCGGCCTTGAAACTTGCCTATCATGCCTGCAAAGCCGGCGGCACCAAGCCCGCCATCCTCAATGCCGCCAACGAGGTGGCGGTGGCGTCTTTCCTCGGCAAAAAAATCCGCTTTCCGGAAATCGCCCTGGTTGTGGCAGAAACTTTGAACCGTTTGGGGCGAAAGGACATCAAAGACATAGAGACAGTCCTTGATGCCGATCTTTCCGCCCGCATGCAGGCTGAATCGATCGTCGAAGCGCTTTCCATCAAATTTAAACAAAAAACCGGCCGCCAGGACGAGTGTCCCGACCTGCCGCCCGGGTTGGTCATGAAATCATGAACTCAGTTTTATCCTTTATCATTGTTCTCGGCTTGCTTATTTTTGTCCACGAATTGGGCCATTTTCTTTTTGCCAAACTGTTCGGCGTCCGGGTGTTGAAATTCTCCCTTGGTTTCGGCCCCAAGGTTTACGGCAGGCAGTACGGCGATACCGAGTATCTGATCAGCGCCTTTCCCCTTGGCGGCTATGTGAAAATGACCGGCGAAAGCAGGGAGGACCAGGTCCGGGAGGAAGAACAGCCTTATTCCTTTGCCCACAAGTCCATCTGGAAACGCTTTCTCATCGTCCTGGCAGGGCCGGCTTTTAATCTGCTTTTTGCGGTGGTTGTCTTTTTTTTCATTTTCGCTGTTGCCGGGCTGCCGGTGCCCAAATCAGGAACGGAAATCGGCAGCATCACCCAGCATTCTCCGGCGGAAACAGCGGGCCTGAAGGCCGGGGACAATATTGTCAGCATCAACGGCGAAAAAACGGACGACTGGGATGATGTTTCCCGCATTGTCCGGGAATCCGGCGGAAAAGAGCTGACTCTTGCCGTCATCAGGGACGGGGAAGAACTCGTCATGAAGGGCACCCCGGAAAAGCAGGAGGTGAAGAATCTCTTCGGCGAGGTGGTGGAAGAGCGATTTATGCTCGGCATCTCGCGCAGCAGTGAAGTCACCTATGAAAAGGCATCCCTGACCGATGCCTTTGTTGCCGGATTGACGCAGACCTGGAACTTTATCTATCTCACCGTGATGGGCATCATCAAAATCATCCAGCGGGTGGTACCGGCCTCCGAGCTCGGCGGCCCGATTCTCATTGCCCAGATGGCCGGCCAGCAAATGGAGGCGGGCTGGATCAATCTGGCCTATTTCATCGGGCTCCTCAGCGTCAACCTCGGCATCCTGAACCTTTTCCCCATCCCGATTCTGGATGGCGGCCATCTGGTTCTTTACACCGTCGAGGCGATCCGACGCAAACCCATTGAGCAGCAGACACTGGAAAAACTGCAGCAGGTTGGCCTGCTGTTGCTCGGCAGCCTGATGATCTTTGTCTTTTACAATGACATTGTCCGCATCTTCACCAAGGGCTGAAGCATCGTGCCCCAAACTGAAAAAATCCGGAAATGGCCCTCGCCGCTCATCCTGGCGATTGAAAATTCAGGCATGACCGGCAGCGTGGCGCTGGTGAGCGGTGACAACTGTATTGCCGAACAAAGCCTTTTTTCCCGATTGACGCATTCCCAAAGACTTCTCATCTCCATCCAACGGCTCATGGAGGAATGCCGGACCGGCTGGAATGAGATCGATGCCATTGCCGCAAGCCTCGGCCCGGGAAGCTTCACCGGCCTGCGCATCGGCCTTGCAACGGTTAAGGGGCTGGCCATGGCCACAGCCATCCCGCTTATCGGCATATCATCCCTGGATGGACTGGCAAGTCAATTCGGCTTCGCATCCATGCCGGTCTTCCCTGTTTTTGACGCGCGCAAAAAGGAAGTTTATACCGCCTGCTTTCGGCCTGACGGCAATGGCTCCCTGGTGCGGCACGGCAATTATCTGGTTATTTCTCCGGAGAAGCTCTGTGCCGCGATCAAGGAACCCGCCATTTTTACCGGTGACGGAGTCGCCATCTACGGGGAGCTCTTCAAGGAAAAATTAGGCGAGCGTGCCATTCTCGCCCCGGAACAGATTTATTTTGCCCGGGCGGCAAACATCGGCTTTCTCGCCTTGAGCAGCTTCCGCAACAAGGATTTTATCGATCCTGCCGCCTGTACCCCGCTTTACGTCCGTGCCTCGGATGCGGAAATCAATTTTCCAGCGCCCGCTTTTTCGGCAACTTCCCCTACCTGATTTCACCCAGATCGGCAATCGCGTCGACCACCATCCCCGTTCCCACCGCAATCATCAGGATATCGCTCGCCACCCGGACAAAACGATGGTGCTCCGGCGGTGGTCCCAGCCGCACCAGAATCTCGGGTTCCACATCATAATAGATGACTTCCCGGGGCAGAGGTCGTCCCATTGCCCACTTTTTCGCCTGCCCTGGAGGCATGCAGCCGTTATTTTTCTTGGCCAGACCTGGAGGACAGTGACCGGAGGAACGATAGCGTTCTCGATAATATTCATGCACAGCCGTTCTGTGACGATCACCGAAGTAGACATTGACGCCGGTACTCATGCCCTTGCCGTCATACTCCCTGTGGTCGTCCCGTCCGTGTTGGGAGTCATCATGACGCCCCTCTTTTCCCTTCTGTTCATATTTTTCTGATTTTTTACCGCCGCCGGCCCATGACGGCTTGTCGGCAAGTGCCGGAGCCGCGGTAGCGAGTATACCGATAATGACAAATGACAGGATACGATTTTTGCGCGCACGAGTGGTCTTCATGAATTTCCCTCCATAGATAGCCAACTCAAACAACATGATCGAATGACAGCTTATTAAATAGTAAAGAGCGGTTGACGAAAAAGCAATCAGAAAGGACAAAGGCAAAGGGCATCCGGTGCAGCAAAAGCTTCCCGCGCAGCGGCACAACCACATCGGCATCACCCCCTCACAATCGGCCCTTCTGCAATTCCCTCAAAGGATAAAAGGTGCCGCGCCAGACGATTCCGCCGCCGACCACGGTGGCAAGCACCGCCTTCCAGGTCATGTAAAGCCGGATATAAGGCGTAAGCGGAAACCAGATGACATCCTTTGGCTCCATATCGCTATACCTGGCGGCAACAACAAAAAACGCCGCCTGCAGCAGAACGACGGCGCCGTTCACCAGGCGGGTCGGACCGCTTGTCAAAAAAAGGGCCCACACCGGCCAGATACTGACGGCAAGCTGCAGCACGGTCACCAGGCACAGCCTGAAAAAACTGTAGTCCAGCGCGGCAAAGGTGTTTTTCATGAGTCCGGCGGTCATCTCCCGCACCGACCCATACCACTTGACTCCGACAAAATGATAGCCATAAAAACACTCCTGGCGGCAGCCGTGCATTTTCAGCAGCTTCCCCAGCATGATGTCATCCAGCGGACACAACTTGATCGGTTCGTGTCCTCCGCACCGGCGATATTTTGCCGCCCGCACCAGATTAAAGGCCCCGATACCGATAAATCGATGGGAACCGGAATCCCGTGCTTGCCAGGGGCGCAAAAATGCCGCCAGGCTGACTCCGAATTCGATCACCACCATGCGCAGCAGGCGTGTCGGCAGTATCGCCTTGAAAAAAAGGGTCAGATGATCAAGCCGTTCCGCCGTCATGGCAGCCATCGCCCGTTTCAAGGTTGTCCGCTCCATCACCACATCGGCATCGGTAAAAAGCAGATACTCCCCCGAGGCGCGGGCAGCTCCGCAATGCAGGGCATGATTCTTGCCGAGCCAACCCTCCGGAAGCGTGTCGACATGAAGCACCTGCAGCCGGGGAAAACGGCCCCGCATCTCTTCCAGAATCCTGCCGGTGGCATCGGTTGAACGATCGTTGATGACGATAATCTCCAAGGGGTCATAGTCAAGGGATAAGATCGACAACAGGGCTTCCTCTATTTTCTCCTGCTCATTCAAGGCGGGAATAAGGAGAGAAACCGAAGGCAGGTCGTGACCCGTCAGAGGGGCAATATCATCCAGGAATCGGATGCGCCGCGCACCACGAATGCCATCAGCTCCGAAAAAAACCAATGCTGCCAGGGTGAAGACCGCCGGCCAGAAGAAAAATGACATATTCGCGCTCACGGGAATAAAAGGAAATACTTTTCGATTTACAGAAAAGAATATCCTCATTCGCCGTAAAACGGTCGACTTTTTTCCCATTTTTTAGCATAATTGAAAAATCGACTCCTATCCAAGCCACTGCATCAACCGGAGAAATCAAAAAGAAGGTCATGGAAAAATTTCTTGCCACGCTCCCTTGGAGTGTGCTGATCATCGTCTGCCTGACCCTTGGGCTTGCCCCCTTCAACCCTCCCCATATCTGGGAAAAACTGCAGATGCTCTTCAAGGGGCAACTGGTCCGACCGCTGGACTGGTTTGACTTTTTCCTGCACGGAACGCCCTGGTTCCTGCTGATCGCAAAATCAATCCAGGCCATGAAAGGGCCTTGATTGACAGGGAAAAACTTTTTTTCAAATCCTCATTCGTCGCAACATTTCATCATGCCGGACACAACAGATCATTCGTGCCGCGAAACAAACAGTCATCTGCCGCAAGTGCCGAACGTTCTGCTCATCCTGGGCACCGACGCCGCGGGCAAAAATTATATCGCCGATTTCATCCACCAATCATTGTGCGACGCCGGAATTGCCGTTGAGAAAAGAGAAGGATGGTTCTCCGCGCCTGCAACAGGAAACGTCTCCAGCGAAAAGAAAAGTCCTTTCGCTTTGCTGCTGGAAAAGATGTTTCTGCGAACCTTTCCCGCGACAAAATTTTTTCTGCCGCTGCTGCTCACGCTCCTGATCAAGGCGGATCTTCGCAGGTTTCGCCGACAGCCGGGCAAACTTCTTGTCATCAGCCATACCGGACTGCGCATCCTGGCCTTTTATCTCGGCCATATTTTCCGGAATCAGGAGGCAATTCGGGTTCCGGGTCATCTGGACAGGGCACTGCGTGCCATCCCGCATGTAACGGGTACACAGACCATTGTTCTTGATATTTCCGACCATATCCGCAAAAAACGGATTGCCCGGCGCAGCAGGGACGGCAAGATTGACAATTTTGACCGGTATATGGCGGATAACGAAAAAAGATCGGAACGGATTGAAGCTTATTTACTGTGGCTGGCGACAAAATATCTGCATGCCGCCATCATCGAAAATAATGATTTATCGGATGAGGAACTTGCCGAGGCGATCAACCTGGCTTTTCAAAAGTTCTCCGTCCCAGCATGAAAACCCTTTCCCCATTTCAGGAGCGACGCCATGAATTCCAGACTTGATTTCATCTTCAGCAGACGCAGCATTCGCAAATACGAAAACAAAGACGTGCCGGAAGAAACCCTGCACGATCTGCTGGAAGCGGGAATGGCCGCCCCTTCGGCCGTGGCGAAAGACCCCTGGCATTTCATTGTCCTGCGGAAACGGGAAAACATCGACAAACTCGCCGCCGTTCTGCCGCATGGGAAAATGCTGCGCCAGGCAACAGCCGCTTTTGTGGTCTGCGGCGACATTGCCAGGACCCACGACCGGAAAGAATCCTACATGCTGCAGGACCTCAGCGCCGCGGTTGAAAACATCCTGCTTGCCGCAAACGGGCTGGGGCTGGGAACATGCTGGCTTGGCGTTCACCCCCGCGCGGAAAGGATGGAGGCGATAAAAAAGATGTTTACCCTGCCTGAGACCATTATTCCCATGTGCGCCATAGCCATCGGTTGGCCGGCGGAACAGCCTGAGCCGCGAACCCGTTTCAGGCAGGAGTGCGTCCATATGGAAAACTGGTAACACCCTTTTCACGGAGCCGGCTTTCCCTCAGCGACAAATCATTCGCAATGCTCCGATACCCCCGAAACCCGTATTTTTGCCTCATTATCCTGTTTTTGATTTTCAGGCGGCCTATCGCGCTTGATTTTTTCTTGTGCTTCAGCATAAGATAAATCAAACCGATCATGAATTTAGATGACACTCTCCCGTACTTTTCCAGGTGCGGAAACTTTCAATCTGATGAGGAATATTGATGTCGGATGAAAATCTGAATCTCATTACCTGTATTGTCCAGCGGGGAGAAGCCGACAAGGTGGTTGACGCCGCCCTGAAGGCAGGCGCCGAAGGGGCAACCATTTATTATGGGCGCGGCAGAGGCGTCCGGGAAAAGTTGGGACTCATCGGCCGCTTCATCAAACCGGAAAAAGAAATCATCCTGATTATCACCAAGCAGCACCAGGTGGACAGCGTTTTCCAGGCAGTGGCGGACAAGGCCCAGCTCAATGAAAAAGGAAAGGGATTTGCCTTTCTCCACAAAATCGACCGGGCAATCGGGTTTCTTTGATACCGCATCATCCCGGAGAAAAGGCCATTTTCCCCCAAAAACCATAAAGCGAATCATGCTCAAATATATTACAGCAACCGCTCTGCTCTGGTTCATCGTCCGTATCAACATGGGGGTCGACCTGCAGACTTACCATCATGAGGCAACCGGCTATCTGACCAGTCATCAGACGGCCTTTTTTCTCTGGACCGGTATATGGGGGGCTGTTTTTTACGGCCTCATCTATCTGCTGGACATTTTGGGACTGCACTCCGTCATGTATCTGGTTGCCAAATTTTTGCTTGAGGCGAGTAAACTGTTGATCAGTCTTGTTTTTATCGGGGCGCTCTTTCTCTACTTTGACCTGGGGGCCAATCTCTGGACGGACTTGGGGCTGATCATGACTCTCCCCCTGCTGCTGCTTTGCATCGGGATCTTCTGCGTCCGCCTGTTTGATTTTAATTTCCCGCTCCAGGAAACCGTCGCTTCCTGCCTCGCTGTTCCTCTTTTCTCCGGAATCATCATTCTCGGGTCGCTTTATCTCGGTTTGTAGGTGCTGACACTCCGCGCTGATCACAAAATAAAAAGCGCCCCACCGTTTTTTACCGATGAGACGCCTTGCGCAGCAGACCTTGTGTATCGAAGGGTTTTACCCGATGGCCACGAGCTCAATGTCGAAGGTCAGCTCTTTTCCGGCCAACGGCGGATTGGCGTCTAAAATAATGTGTTCGTCCGTGATCTCGGCAACCGACACCATGATCGGCTCGCCATTGGGGCCGCCGAGCTGCAGATTCTGGCCAACCTGGGGATCCAGATCCGGCGGCACCTGATTCCGCGGAAAGGGCATAATCAATTCCTCATTCCGAGGACCATAGGCTTTTTCAACCGGGATGGTAACCTTTTTGGACTCTCCCTGCTTCATCCCCATGACCGCATCCTCAAAGCCGGGAATCACCTGGCCGGCGCCCAGGGTAAAAGCCAAAGGCTCCCGGTTGGCCGACGAGTCGAAAACAGTTCCGTCCTGAAGTGTGCCGGTGTAGTGAATCCTGACGCTATCGCCTTTTTTTACAGCTGACATGAATTTCTCCTTCTAAAAACTTGATGTGAAAGGGTTGCAGTTGAACTGGCGGCGAAATTCCTGTCAATCACCTTCCAGCGCGCCGCCACTATAACATAAAAAAGGAAACTACGGCCCCTTTTCAAAATCTTTTTCACGGGCAGTGTTGTTGCCCGTGAAAAAACGGCCAAGCGCGGCAAAGACTTTTTTGATCCCACTCCACAACTTCGGCAGAAACCATATCATGAGGGCAATCACGACAAGCAGCACAACAAGAAACACATAAGGATGCGCCAGTGCCGCCCAGATCCCGGCAATAACGGCAATATCCTCCGCCAGGGAAGCAAACCAGTTGCTGAAGGGTTCGGGAGAGGTATTGATCAGCACCCGCGTTCCCGCCTTGGTTGCATGACTGCCCGCCGCCAGGGTGCCGCCCAGGATCGCCGCCGCGACCGTCACCGCGGTGTTGACCTCGCCAAGGCTGCTCGCGGCCAGCATCGCCCCTGCCGGAATGCGGATGAAGGTATGGATTGAATCCCAGCCGGTGTCGACACCGGGCATCTTGTCCGCCACAAATTCGACCACGAACATGAGCCCCGCCGCACCCAGCACCAGAGGATTGGTCAGCACCTGCAGATCCGGCGGCAAAACCATGTTTCCGGTCGCCCCGAGCACCCCGAGGGTCAGAATGGTCGCATACAGATTGATTCCACTTGCCCAGGCCGCCCCCATGCTGAGAGATATGGCGCTTACTATCTGATTGACCTCATCCATCCCACACCTCCTCTTTCCTCTGAAAATTATTGCAAAAGCAAACATCAATGGACAAGAGCCGTCTCGACATCCTTCTCGCTGATTTGTCGGAGTCCGCCATCAAACGGTTTCCCTTCTCATTTTCATCATGATAGAACTTTCCCATAAAGTTGCAAAGGCTAATTTTGCGTCCATTGCGTCAATTTGCCGCATTTGCAGACATCCCATTCCGTGGTATAGATTTTGATATATAATTATGAGTATTCTCAGGAGTCCATCACAATCCGCGAGACGCCCACTGTGAATGCACCAAAGAAAGCCAAAAACCCCAAGGTCTGCGATGCCATATTCACGGTAAACTCCGCCTGGGAACTCACGTCATTCAACAAAGCGGCGGAAGATATCTTCGGACTTCAGGCCAAAGATATCTTAGGCAAGAGCTGCCACGACATTTTCGGCAACGACAAACGATTCGCCGAACTCTTTTCCTCGCTCTGCCCGTCCATCTCCGCCGGCAAAATTGTCACCGACTTTAATCTGGTTATTGAAAACACGACAACCGGCCACCTGACGGCGGTGCTTGCAACCGCAGTTCCCATTCCGGACAAGGAAGGAAATCCTTCCGGCGCCATTGTCACCTTCCAGGATGCCTCATCAAGTTCCATGTGCACCCGGCTCGTCATCGACAGTATCGGCGACGGCGTCTTCACCGTCGACCGCAACTGGAAAATAACCTCCTTTAATGCCGCGGCAGAGTCCATTACCGGCTGGAAGAAGGCGGAGGCCATCGGACAATTTTGCGGCGACGTTTTTCACTCGAGCATCTGCGGCAAAAGCTGCGCAATCGCCCAGAGCCTTTACAGCGGCAAACCGGTCACCAATCGCTCCATTACCATCGCCAATATTGACGGCACCCGCATTCCCATAAGTATTACGGCGTCTCCGTTGACCGATCACGAAGGGAATATCATCGGCGGCGTTGAAACATTCCGCGATCTGTCCGCCATCACCCTGCTGCAGAAACAACTGAGCAAAAGCTACACCTTTGACGAGATTATCAGCAAAAGCCCGGCCATGCAGAGAATCTTCAAAATTCTGACGGAAATCGCCCGCAGTCCGAGCACGGTGCTCATTCTCGGCGAAAGCGGAACCGGCAAGGAGCTGGTGGCACGGGCCATCTATCACGCCAGCAGCCGCAGCGACAAACCTTTCGTTGCCGTCAACTGCGGAGCCCTGCCTGACACCCTGCTCGAATCGGAGCTTTTTGGTTACAAGGCCGGCGCCTTTACCGACGCCAAACACGACAAGGCCGGACGTTTCGCGGCAGCGGAGCAAGGGACGCTGTTCCTTGACGAAATCGGGGATATTCCCCAGTCCTTACAGGTCAAACTGCTCAGGGTGCTGCAGAACAGGGTATACGAACCCCTGGGCTCCAACGTTCCGGTCAAGGCGGATGTCCGTATCATCACGGCCACCAACCGCGACCTTCAGGAATCCGTCGCCAAAGGAATCTTCAGGGAAGACCTTTTTTATCGCCTGAATGTGGTGAAAATCCAATTGCCTCCCTTGCGGGAACGAATGGAAGACATTCCTCTGTTGATCGATCATTTTATCAAACGTTACAGCGCCCAGCAGGGAAAAGACATCGTCGGCATATCAAGCGCCGCGCTCAACGTTCTCATGCGCCACGATTATCCGGGCAACATCCGGGAGCTTGAAAACATCATTGAATACGCCTTTATTCTCTGCCCCGGGGGGTTCATCCTGCCGGAGCACCTGCCGGAACCTTTTAATATCCCGGTTATCAAAACCGGGGAAGAAAATGATTCCTCCCAGCTGCAGACCCTGTCGGATATAGAAAAACAGGCCATCTACATGGCTCTTGAACGGAACCAGTGGAAACGGATGGCAACCTGCCGGGAATTGGGCATCTCCAAAGACACGTTGCGCAGAAAAATCACCCGTTACAACCTGGAGAGTGAATTTAACCGACAGCTGGAGGATCTTCCGGAAGAAACCCCTTCTTTCACCCCCCTTGACGAAACACCCGTCGAAAGCGCCAAGCTCTAATCAAATACAGCCGCCGGACAGGCACTTTTTTCCAAGCAAGACCTGCTGGACAAAAATTACCGGGGAGGGTAGAGTCCCCTCATCTTTTTTATCTTTCTCCTTGATCACTTATTGCCGGCGGGGGTGCCAATGAGTATCCGCAAAAAAGTCCTGGTCAGCATAGGTATCCTTTCCCTGGGCCTGACCCTGTTCTTTTATTTTCTCTTTCTCAATATCGTCCTGACCAACTTTGACCGGATCGAAGAAAATTTTGTGCGCAACAACATTGCCCGGGCCAAAGCCACCATGCAGGAGCAGACACGGGCACTTGACACCATAACCCATGACTGGGCAAGCTGGGACGATACATATGATTACATTCACAACCTCAATAAGGAATATGAGGAAACAAACATTGTCTCCGACACTTTTTCCTCCAGCGCCAAAATCGAATTTCTTCTTTATTTTGACCTTGAGGGGAAACTGGTGCATGGTTCCTATTATGACGCCGCACTGGATGATTTAATTCCCGTCCCCTCCCAGCTTCTTTCTCAGCTTGCGGAAAAAAAAGAGCTTTTTCATCACCCTGCCGCGAACAGCCACCACACGGGGCTTGTCATGCTGGCCGACATGCCGCTCATGCTTTCCGCCCGCCCGATATTGCGCAGCAATGGAGAAGGACCACCGGCAGGAACCTTGATCATGATGCGGGTATTGACCGATCAGCGAATTGAAACGATCAAATCCGTCACCAGCCTCAATTTCAGCGTACATCATGTGAATGCCCCTCTTCCTCACCCTGATTCCTTCGAAATTCTCGATACCCTGCTGAAAGAGCCGGGGAAATCCATCGTCAAGCCCATCGGCCCAGAAAATATTGCCGGCTACACCGTTTTGCCCGACGTCTTTGGCCATCCCCTTTTTCTGCTCCGGCTTGATCTCACCCGGGAAATTCATATCCAGGGGCACCGCACCCTCAATTATCTGCTTTGGACCTCCATCGTGACAAGCTTGAGCTTTTGCCTGGCATTCTTTCTTATTCTGGACAGACTCATCCTGAAAAGACTGACGCGGCTCAACCATGACGTGATCAGGATCAGCAAAACCGCGCAGACCGCTTCCCGGGTTCAGGTTGCCGGCAAGGACGAACTGGCGAGCCTTTCTTTTTCCATCAATGAAATGCTTGACTCCATAGACAAAAGCCAGCAGGAACTGAAGGAAAAAGAGATCAGGCTGCGCACCATCGCCGAATTTACCCGCTCAGGACTTTTCATCAGTCAGGGGCCCAAATTGATCTATGTTAATTCCGTCATGGAATTGATCACCGGTTACAACTCGGAGGAACTGTTTGCCATGAACTGGTGGGATATCTTCCATGCCGACTACCGTATCGCCCTGCGCACCAAAATCATGGAATCCCAAAAAGTCGGCGCTCCGCCTGAACAGTATGAAGTCATGATCGTCAAAAAAGACGGAACTGAAGCCTGGCTCAACCTGCGAATCAAGCACGTGACATTCAAGGGCAATCCCGCCAGCTTTGGTGTTTGTACGGATCTTTGATATTTTCACCCATTACAATTTTTCCCCGGTATCGGCGCAGTCAAAAAAACATGCGCACATTTTTATGGCAAAAAAATTGCTTTACACATTCCATATGTCGTTTTTTATAAAGAGGCGTGTTCCCGGAACAATGGAACGGCAAACATGAAAATTGACCTGTGACAAAAGGCCAGCCAATGCCCGAAAGCAAAAAAACGAAAAATCAACTCCTCGAGGAATTAGCCAGGCTACAGCAACTCGTCGACCAGATGGAGACGAAAAAGCCTCCTCCGCTCAACGATGATTTCGACTGGACGCAACGATGCGATTTTTTTAAATCTTTCATCGATGATTTGAGCGAGCCCGTCATTGTCATTGATACCGATTTTAATGTCAAATACGCCAATAAGGCCGCGTATCAAGTTTCCGGATCCGTCCCCTCCTGCACGTCAACCGGCATATTCTGCCACAAGCTTCTTTTCAACTCCGATGTCCATTGCGAACAAAGCGGGCAGAACTGTCTGCTCAAAAAAGTCATGGAGCAAGGAACCCCTGTCACGGTTGACCATGCAGTTGATTATAAAAACGGCGAAAAGAAAGTTTTTGAAATTCTTGGTTCCCCGATCTGGAACCATGAAAAGAAGTTGCTCGGCATTGTCTCGACAATTCGCGACGTTACTCAGCACCGTGTTGACCAGAAAATGCTGGAAAGCGGTCATGATTTTCTTGAACTGCGGGTGCAGGAAAGAACCTCCGAACTCATTGATTTGAACCAGGCCCTGCGGCAGGAAATAAAGGAGCGCCAGGAAACAGAAGCGCGGCTGCGCTGGGCAAAAGAGCAGGCAGAACTGATCTACCAGGTGTCACCTTGCGCCATTTTTACCGTCAACACAGAACGGTATGTCACATCATGGAACAACAAAACCGAAGAAATCACGGGTTACAGCTATGATGAAATCAGGGGCAGGAAATGTGACATTTTCTGTTCGGAAAAATGCAAGCTCTTTTCCGATGACATCAAAAAACCCATCATCAGCCACGAGTGCAGTTTGGTAACCAAAGACGGCCGCAGACTGATAATCACCAAAAGCTCCAATCTGCTGCATGATCCACAGGGCAACGTCATCGGCGGCATTGAATCCTTCGAAGACATAACCGAAAGAAAAAACATGGCAACCATGTTGCGGGCGGAAAGAGACAAATTCCACGGTATGATCACCGCCACCCGCCATGGATTGCACATCCTGAATGCCGGCTATGAAATTGAGTTTCAAAATGATGTCCTGAAAAGCATATTCGGCGACCAGATCGGCGCGAAATGTTATAGCGTCTACAAACAGCGTGATGAGCCCTGCACCAACTGCAGAATGCACAGTGTCATCAAAAACAACCAGATAGAACACGCCGACGACATTATTTTTCACAACCGACATTACAGCCAGAGCTACGCACCCTTCCGCGATATAGACGGCCAGACCAAATGTCTGGTTCTTCTCCAGGACGTCACCGTGGAAAAAGTAAACCGGGCAAAAGACATGCGCACCGCGCAGCTCGCCTCCATCGGCGAATTGGCCGCCGGCGTGGCCCACGAGATAAACAACCCGATCAACGGCATCATCAATTACGCGCAACTGCTGATTGATGACGCAGATCCCAACGAATCACGAAACGCCCTCCTCAAGCGGTTGATCAATGAAGGAGAAAGGGTAGCGGACATTGTCAGCAAGCTTCTCGCCTTTGCCCGACAACGGGATGACGACAATTATCTTTTTGACAAGGTCGACATCCGGCATATCCTGGAAGACTCATTTAGTCTTTTTCATCATCAATTTGCCAAGGATGGAATTATCATCCGCGTTTCCATACCGCCGGAAATCCCTCTTCTCTCCCTTCACCCCCACCAGTTGCAGCAGGTTTTCGTCAACCTTCTCAGCAATGCCCGGCATGCGTTGAACGAGAAATATAAACGCCTTGATCCCGATAAAATTCTCGAGGTCAGTGCGGATTTGACGGATTCACCAACCGGACCCATCGTCAAAATAATTTTCACCGATCATGGAACCGGCATTGAAGCAGGAGCGATCAACATGGTTTTCAACCCCTTTTTTTCCACGAAAAAACCAGGGGAAGGAACAGGTTTGGGTTTAAGCATCAGCCAAGGGCTTATCAAAGGCTTCAAGGGACAGATGCATATTGAAAGCAGGATCGGGGAATTCACCAGTGTGATTATCGAACTTCCGGTTAGTTGAATAACAGCAGGAGCAAAACATGAAACTGCCGATCGCCAGCAATGGAGAAAAGGTTTTTGACCCCCACCACGAACAGGATCTCTGGGTTTCCCTGAACAAACAATATCAGTTCCTTTCATCAATCATCGATGAAGTAGTTGATCCGATTATTGTTATCGGCACGGACTTTCGGGTAAAATTCGCCAACCGGGCCGCCTGCAATTTCGCCCGTGACAATGCCTGCGTTCATGCCACGGAGCCCTTCTGCTACAAGTTGATCTTTGACTCCGACCAGCCCTGCGCCAAAGCAGGAAGAACGTGCCCGCTCATCATGGTATTGGAAAGCGATACCACGGCAACCATTGAAATCGAGTATACCCTGGCCAATGGCGCTACCCGTTTTTTCGAGGTTCAGGCCTCTCCGCTTAACAGCAGAGACGGCGAATTCCTCGGAATCGTTGAATCATTCCGCGATGTCACGGACAGAAACAAATATGCCGACATCCTTGAAAAAGGCCATTACGAGTTGGAGCAACGGGTCTACGATCGCACCGAGGAACTGTTGAAAAGCAATAATATTCTCGCCGAACAGATTACCCGCCGCCAGGAAATTGAAAAAATTCTCCGGGCGGAACGGGATAAATTGCATTCCATGCTTATGGCGATGAAACAGGGAATGCATATTCTCAACACCGATTTCACGATAGAGTTTCAAAATGATGTCCTGCTTGAGCTGCTCGGTGACACCATCGGTCGCCGCTGTTACGAGGTTTACAAGCATCGCAACCGCCCTTGCGAACACTGTCTCATGGAGGAAGCCGTCAAAACAGGCCAGGTCCAGCGGGCGGAAGAACTGATGAGCAACAACCGCTATTTCAGCCAGAGCTATGCCCCTTTTCAGGATATTGACGGAAAAACGAAATGCCTCATTCTCTTCAACGACATCACGGAGGAAAAAGCCTATCAGGCCAAAAAAATCAGAACCAGCCAGCTTGCCTCCATCGGCGAACTGGCCGCCGGGGTGGCGCATGAAATCAACAACCCCATCAACGGCATTATCAATTATGCCCAGATTCTGCTTGATGACATCGGCCAGCGTGAATCAATCCGCCCAATTTTAAACCGCGTTATCAGCGAAGGTGAAAGGATTGCCGATATTGTCAGCAAACTTCTCTCCTTTGCCCGCCAGGGAGATGAAGACAGCCAACCTTTTACCGAATCGTTTGTTCCCGAGGTCATAGAAAATTCTCTTTCCCTGGTCCGCCATCAACTTATCAAAGATGGCATAACTATTGCTAAAGATATCCCAACAGATGTTCCAACCGTCTGGGTCCATCCCCAACAGCTGGAACAGGTTTTTATTAATCTGCTCAGTAACGCGCGTTACGCATTAAATGAAAAATACCGCGGCAAACACAAGAACAAAGTGCTTACAATATCCGTCAGCACACAGGATATAGCCGGAAAGACATACGTGCGAATTTCAATCAAGGACAATGGCCCCGGCATCCCCGCTGAAATAATTGAGTTTGTTTGCAATCCGTTTTTTTCGACAAAAAAATCCGGTGAAGGAACCGGGCTCGGACTCAGTATCAGTCAAGGACTTATCAAAAACTTTAACGGCTATTTGCATATCAAAAGCGAACCCGGACAATTCACCAATATCTTGGTGGATCTGCCCGCTTACACAGGTGCCTGAACATGATGGACAGCAATGACAGAATTGCCCTGGACGAAGTGGCCAAAAAAAACAGCGCCATTTTAGTTGTTGACGATGAGGAAAGTTTACGACTGACATTTAAAATGTTCCTCAGCCGGGAGGGATACGGGCCTGTTTCTACTGCATCCTCCTATGACGAAGCATTGCAATTATTGCAAAAACAGCATTTTGATCTCATTGTCAGCGATATTGTCATGGAAGGGTCGTCAGGAATCGATCTACTCAGACAGGTCAAGGAAATGGGCAAGAAATGTCCGGTGGTCATGGTCACGGGATACCCCAACATCAACTCCGCGGCCGAAGCCGTCCGACTCGGCGCCTTTGACTATCTGGCAAAACCTGTCAAAAAAGACAATCTGCTCCGCACTGCCAGAATGGCCCTGCAGCAATTTGCCCTCCACAAGGAAAATGAAAGGCTTTTTTTGGAAAAACAGCGTTATCAGCACTACCTGGAAACTGTTTTTCGCAGCATCAAGGATCTCGTCGTCACAGTTGACGCCGAAATGATGATCATCGACATGAACACGGAGGCCCGCAAATGGCTGGAAAAAACCAATCCCAACGCCAAGGCAGCCGGACGAATTGACGAATTGCCCTGCTTTTCCGAAATCTTTGCCTTTGACGCCCGCACGGTACTTGAAAATGAACTCGAGGTCGCTGAACACAGAGTCGAATTCGTGCTCGAAGGACATGGAGTTACGGTCTTCAGGGTGAGTGCCGCGCCGCTCCTGACTTCCGAAGGCGAATTCCTCGGCGTTGTCCTGGTGGCGCGTGATGTAAGCCGCCTTGAAGCCCTTGAACAGCGGGAAAGGAGGACCGGTTTGCATCGCTTGATCGGCACCAGCCGGGCGATGCAAACCGTCTATACCCTTGTCGAGAATGTCGGCAAGGTGGACACAACCGTTCTCATCACCGGGGAAAGCGGTACCGGCAAAGAGCTTGTGGCCGAAGCGCTGCATGCGGAAAGCCCAAGAAAAGACATGCCCATGGTGAAGGTTGACTGCACGGCCATCCCCGAAAATCTCCTGGAAAGCGAATTGTTCGGCCACAAAAAAGGCTCCTTTACCGGTGCTGACCGGGACAGAAAAGGCCGCATCCTTTCGGCGGACGGAGGCACCCTTTTTCTTGATGAAATCGGCGACATATCTTCGATGATGCAGCTTCGACTCCTGCGCTTCCTCCAGGAACGTACATTCTACCCGGTGGGGGAAGACAGGCCCATCAAGGTTGACGTCAGGGTTATTACCGCAACCAACGCCGACCTGAAAGCCCAGGTAGTCGCCGGTAAATTCAGGGAAGACCTCTATTACCGGCTCAAGGTGGTGGATATTGTCCTGCCGCCCTTACGCGAACGCTATGAGGATATTCCTCTGCTGGTAAAAAAATTCATCGATCGCTTCGGCAAACGGCTGGAAAAACCGATTCACGGCATTTCCGACCAGGCTCTCGGCCAACTGACCAGACACAACTGGCCGGGCAATGTGCGGGAACTCGAACATGTTGTGGAACGGGCCTGTGTGCTCTGTTCCGGCGGGACAATTACTCTGGCCAATCTTCCCCTTGAATTGCAGGATTTGGACAATATCAAATCCCAGAGCAGGGATTCTCTTCCCCAGGTATCCACCGAACAATCCCTGCTGAATGATGACGAAAACGAGGAAGAAAGAATTCTTACCACCTTAAAACTGACATACGGGAACAAAGCACAAGCCGCCCGCATCCTCGGCATTGACAGAAGCACGCTTTACAGGAAAATACGCCAATTCAACATCGACCTCGGCCAACTTGACATAACGCCCTGATTTTTTTTAATTTTCACTCCAAAAAGGTTTTGAAACCGCCTCCGGGTTCTTTCTTTATGTCTTCACAGAAGAATGCCATTCGTGTTTTCTTGAGCCGAAATTCTTTCCCTTTCGGGTTTCCTTACCGCACCCTTAAAACAACCGACCTCATTACTTCTGAAGGCGCGAAGCTTGCAGGAGTGGTCATTGAAGCCAATTTTCCCCTTCCTCCCCACAACAAATAACAGCGGAGGTGACAATGAAGTTTACTTTTCGCAATTTCCTCATACTGTCAATTCTGGCGGTAATTTTAGTAATCGGCCTCAATTTCTGGAAGGCCGAAAAAAAACTGCCTTATGTTGACTACTCAACCTTTGTCGCTCAACTTGCCGACAATGAAATCACCAAGGTGACGATTGAAGGCGGCACAATTGAGGCAACCGACAAATTCGAGCGTCAATTTCAGACTTATGCACCTGATATCAGTACGATTTTACCAAAAATAGAACAAAAAAACGTCATCATATCCACCCGACCATACTGGGACAAATCCTCCTTGACCTCGTCGCCGCTGCTCTTTTTTATCATCATGGGTGGTTGGATGTATTTTATGGCCAGACAGCAAAAAGGCGGCGCATTCAACAAAAGCAAACAGCAGATAACCCCGGAAAAGCATCAGCAGATCACCTTCAACGATGTCGCCGGTATCCCCGAGGCGAAGGAAGAACTCATCGAAACAGTCGAATTTCTTAAAAACTCGGACAAATTCACCAAATTAGGCGGCAGAATCCCCAAGGGCGTTTTGCTTCAAGGGCCGCCGGGAACGGGAAAAACATTGCTGGCCAAAGCCATTGCCGGGGAAGCCGGCGTTCCGTTTTACAGCATGAGCGGCTCGGATTTTGTCGAAATGTTTGTCGGTGTTGGTGCTTCCCGGGTGCGAAATCTGTTTGATCAGGCAAAAAAAAATGCCCCTTGCATCATCTTCATTGATGAAATTGATGCTGTCGGCAGGAGTCGTGGCGCAGCAGGCTCACAAGGAGGGCAAGACGAACGGGAACAAACATTAAACGCCCTGCTGGTTGAGATGGATGGGTTCAAATCCGGTGAAACCGTTATCATTGTCGCAGCAACCAATAGACCTGATGTCTTGGACCCCGCTCTTTTACGGCCCGGACGGTTTGATCGTCAGGTTAACATCCTGCCTCCCGACGTCAGGGGAAGAGAAAAAATCCTCGAAGTGCATGCCAAGAAACTGAAAATGAGCTCCGAAACACATCTTGATCAAGTTGCAAAAAACACCCCGGGATTTACCGGTGCCGAACTGGCCAACCTGATGAACGAATCAGCGCTGATGGCAGCACGAAAAAACAAGTCCGCCATCGAAATGAGCGACATTGAGGAAGCAAAGGACAAAATTCTCATGGGTGCGGAACGAAAAGGAATGGTCATCAGCCAGCAGGAAAGAAAGGTGACCGCCTACCATGAGGCTGGACATGCGATCGTAGCCCATTTGCTTCCTGAAGCCGATCCTGTCCACAAAATTACCATTATACCCCGAGGCCGCGCCCTGGGAGTGACGCAACAAGTCCCGTTGGATGATCGTCATGCCTATTCGCGTGAATATTTGCGCAGCAGGGTCATGACCCTGCTGGGCGGCAGAACGGCGGAAGAAATCATATTTAATGAGTTTACCACAGGTGCCAGCAACGATCTGCAGTCCGCCACAAACATCGTCACCAAGATGGTGTGCGAATGGGGTATGAGTGATCTCCTCGGACCCCGCGCCTATGTTGTCTCAGATGAAAGTTTTCTGCAAACAGGCACCACAAAACGATCATACAGTGAAAGCACGGCCCAGGCGATTGATACGGAAATAAACGCACTTATAGAAGAATGTTACCAGGAAACAATGATCATCCTTGAAGGGAAAATCGCCTATCTGCACAAACTGGCGGAAATACTCCTGGAATCTGAAACAATTGATGCAGAAGAAGTCAACATCATCTTGAAATGCAAGGAAATCAGCAAACTCAACGAAGAAATGCTGCGCCGGAAACGCATTGAAACACATGCGTTGTAACGCCACACATATGTCGCATCAAATGTGTGGCGTGCAACACTTTGTGCAACACATTTATGTTGCACCGGAAACCACAAATGAGAACTCATTCATTATTTTTCGCTTTTTTTGGTCCACAACGCAACTGTTCGATTTTTTACCATCATATGTGTTGTTTCTATTGGCATTTTTTATGCACAAGGTGATGCCAAGTCATAGTACTGGTAAAATCCGGCCGCTCACACCAAAAAAGAGCTTATAAAAAGCTTTTTCCCTGAGAGCCTGACTTTTTCATTCACTTTGAAAAGGAGAGAGGAAATGAGTTTGAAACGAGGAAAACTAATCGGCCTTGCTGCAATAATAGCAATGGCATCACCATTCACCCAACCACTGAACGCCGTCGGAGAGGTATTTGAACTAAGCAGCCTTTCCAATCTCTATGAGGGAGTTAGCTTTGATCATGACATGCACATTGAGGCAGCATCGGATAACTGTGCGGCATGTCATCATCATACGGCCGGCACTCCGACGCAGGACCCTAACTGTATCCCCTGCCACAAAAATAGCGGAGAAGCTGAATCCGCAGCATGTAGCAGCTGTCATGAAGCGGAACCCTTCACCTCGGCGAACCTCGAAAAAACAGCCAACACCCCTTACCTTCACCATAAGGAAAAGCCGGGACTGATGGCCGCCTTGCATCAAAACTGTCTCGGGTGCCACAGCGAAGTTGGCGGACCTCTTGGATGTCAGGATTGCCACACAATGACTGACAAAGGCGAAAAGTATTACAATACAGGCAAATATGCGCCCAAGCCAGGAAAAGAAACCGGCCACCACTGAGATTGCACCACAACTGCTTTAACCCATAGGTGAAAATATGAAAAGTATCAACAGAAGAAATTTTATAAAGGGCAGCCTGGCAGGCGGTCTGGCGGTTGCCGCAACAGCGAAAACAGAAAAGGCCGATGCCGCTGCCGGAACTTTTGGCGGGTATGCCGACAGCATGGGTGTGCTTGTCGATCTGACGAAATGCGTCGGTTGCCGAACATGTGAGGCGGCATGCAACAAAGAACAGGGCTTGCCGGAGCCGGACAAACCATTTGACGATTACTCCGTCTTTGACGAGCATCGTCATGGCGGACTGCCCCGCAGGACGACGGAAAAAGAGTATACCATTGTGAATCGTTACGAAGTCGAGGGCCGGGAAAAACCCCTCTACAGAAAATTCCAGTGCAACCATTGCAACGAACCGGCATGTCTCACATCCTGTTTCGTCAATGCCTACACAAAAACCCCGGAAGGAGCGGTAATTTACAACCCCAAGGTGTGTGTCGGCTGCCGAACCTGCATGATTGCCTGCCCTTTCTATGTGCCAACCTACAGTTATTCCAGCGCCATAAACCCTGTCGTGAAAAAATGCATCATGTGTTACGACACCCGCCTCAAGTTCGGTCGTCCTCCGGCTTGTGTCGAGGCATGTCCGCAAGGAGTCATGACTTTCGGCAAAAGAAAGGATCTTATTTCCCTTGCCCATAAAATGATCGATGCAAAGCCTGGAAAATATGTCAATCACGTTTATGGGGAAACCGAGGTCGGCGGCACCTCCTGGATGTATCTTTCCGATGTGCCTTTTGAAGAAATCGGTTTCAACACACATCTCGGCCCACAGCCTATTATCAATTATGTCAAGGATTTCCTTGCCATAGTTCCGATGGTGCTGACAATCTGGCCTGCACTTTTTACAGGCTTTCATCTCCTGGCAACCAGGAAACAGGCAAACAAAGATGAGTCGAACAAGGCGTAAACAGGAGGGAAAAATATGAAAAACTTGCAGGCGGAAGGCTTTCAGCCTATTGATACTCTTATAAAACCAAAAACCAACAACCCGTGGACCTTTAAGGAAAAACTTCTTCTCGGCCTCTCACCGAGTGAGTACATGGCGCAACTCATTCGCAACCCTTTCAACTGGATTCTTGCGGTTATCTATGCTGTCGGTCTCCCCTTAACCATCGGACGTTTTATTTTCGGACTCGGCTGGGCAACCCACTCATCTTACGATTATCCCTGGGGTCTTTTTCTTGGATGGGGACTGTTTGTCATGGTGCCCCTTTCCGCTTCGGGCTTCATGCTCGGCACCACGGTGGAACTTTTCGGCCGGAAGGACTTTAAGCCAATCGAACGACTTGGACTTCTGAATGGTCTTCTCGGCTACTTCTTTGCCGTCGTCTTTCTTCAGGTCGACCTCGGCCAGCCGTGGCGTCTCGTTTATCCGATGTTTGTTTCCCTCGGCCCGGCGGCTGTACTCTTTCTTGTCGCCTGGCATGTCGCCACCTATCTTTCAGTACAGATCGCGGAACTCGTCCCCGCTGCCAGTGAATTCATGGGCTGGATCAAGCCGAAAAAATTCATCAAAAGCATCGTCCTCGGTTTGACCATAGCCGGCATCATCCTCTCCACCCTGCATCAGGGAGCCCTGGGCGCACTCTTCACCTATGCCCCCGGCAAGGTTCATCCTCTCTGGTTTTCGTCAGCCTTTCAATGGTTCCATTTCTTCTGTTCATCTATTTTTGCCGGGCTTTCCATGCTGATCGTCGTCAGCACCCTGAGCAAATGGTTCCTGAAATGGCGCTGCGACAAAACCTTTCTGGAGAGTCTCGACCGTTGCACCTTGGGAATTTCCAAAGGCGCGTCCCTCGCCCTCATCACCTATCTGGTCATCAAATTCATCGCCCTGGCCCATGACAACAACTGGGGCTACCTGTTGACCGGCTGGGGGCAATGGTATCTCTTTGAGATAACCTTCGGCGCTATTATTCCTTTGGCCCTTTTCACCACCGCCATCAGGTCAAATCGTGCGGGGCTCGCCCGACTCGCTGCCTTTTTCGCGGTCTTCGGCATTGCCCTCAACAGATTAAACACAGCACTTATTGCTTTCAACTGGAACTTGTATCAGGAAATACCTCACTGGCGTGAAGCAATTATCGCCATTATGGTTTATGCAACCTACATTGTCGTCTACCGGGCCGTTTTGTACCGACTGCCTATTCTCTATACCTGGAAGGGGGACTCAAAATAAGATAAACGGATTCCTCTTATCGATACATCCACGCTAAACGGGCGGAGATTTTTCTCCGCCCGGTTTCCCCCGGGCTGAACATGGCACTGCCACTGAAGAAAACCATATATTCCGTTTATCTGATTGTGATGATCGCGCTTGTTGCTCTGCTCAGTCTGGGCATTCGCCAGTATCAGCTCTATCATCAGCATGAGTCGATAATCTCCCGGACGGAAAGCCTCATTTTCCAATTTTCCATTATCAGGGAACATGTCGCCGATGCCCTGCTTGACTGCACACAGCTCAAACTGAGCGGTATTTCGGATGAGATGGAAAAACTCAACAGCAATCTCAGTGAAATACTTGCCGACAGAAACATAAGCGACGAATACAAACTCACCTTTTTAAACAGCATTGACCTGCCCGGCATCATTCTTCTCCTTCGCAAGATAGAAGCAGGCAACAACGAGGCTGAAAGTATCCGTAACTTAAACAGAGAGATGCGAACCCTTGGGGAACGGCTTATCCTTTTCGACCGCCTGCTGGTCAACAACGCGAAACAGCGCCTTATCGGTTTTCAGAATATCATCATCGGCTCCACCGCCTTTGTCGTCTTTATGCTGGTCACGGTGCTGATGCTTTTCCACCGGCAACTGATCCTGCCGGTGCTGCAGCTGGTCAGACACGGCACCCAGGGCACCATAGGACGGGACTTCACCTTGCAGGTCAGCAATCCATCCCGCGAAATAGCCGAATTGACCGATGTCTACACGGATCTGGTCGGTCAAGTGCATGATCTGCGTATTGAAATACAAAAAAGAAGCGACGCGGCTGTACAGCTTGTCGCCGCAATCAACGGGTTTGTCGTAAATATTTCCAGCCGTGGCGATATTATTGACATAACACCTGGAATCTTCGACAAATTTCACCTTGACCCCAACGACACCGTGGGCCGCAACTGGCGTGAATTGTTTGTCCTGCCGGCTGATTTTCAGGGTGGCAATGTGACTGACGCGCAGCTTCTTGACCGATTAACCGAATCAAACAGGGAATGCCTCCTTTCTCTTGCATCGACGGAAAAGGAATCGCCGCCTGTCGCACGCTGCGGCTTTATCAAATTCTTCACCGGCAACAGCGGATCATACTCGGTTTTCTGCCTCGGATTCGACCTCACCCGCGAACTGCACGAAATAACCACACTGAAAAATTCACTGCGGGCGGAAAAGAACAAAAAGGCGGAGATGGTTCGCATTTCCCATCTGGCAATTCTGGGTGAGCTGTCAACCGGCGTTGCCCATGAAGTGGCCAATCTCAGCAACGGCATCATCAATTATGCGCAAGTACTCGCTGATGCTGCCTGCGATCCTGATTTAGAAATCGAACGCGAGAAGCTTTTCAAGAAAATTATTATGGAAGGCGAAAAAATAGCAGGCCTCGCCCAGAATCTGCTCGCCTATGGGCAGGACGATGCCGATTCACGGGAACTTGCCCAGATCAGTGACGTGCTGCGAAATGCCTTGGCCTTGATGGCCCACTATTACAGAATCGACGGGACAAAAGTCGAGGCAGACCTGGAGAGCATTCTCCCGTGCAGAATCAACGGCCGCCAGATGCAGCAGGTCTTTCTCAACATCTTAAACAATGCCCGCAGGGCACTCAATGAACGATATCCGCAGAAAGACGATCGGAAAAAACTGGAAATCACCGCAAAATCGACGGAGAAAAACGGCAAAAAAATGCTGCAACTCATCTTCACCGATTACGGGATCGGCATCAGTGCCGAGAACGTGACAAAAGTATTCGAACCTTCTTTTTCCACCAAACCGGCATCCGAAGGCGTGGGCATGGGCCTGACGGTCAGTCGTGAACTGGTGTCACTCCATAACGGCACCATTGATCTGGAAAGCAAAGCAAACGATCACACATCCGTCATCATTGAAATTCCGGTCAGTTGATGACAACAAGCCCATCGGGAACGGTGCCAAGCTCAATCCTCTTCGCCACCCGGTTGGAAGAAAGATCAATGACCACCACGGTACCATTTGTCGTGTCACAGGCATACAGCCACTGCCGGGATCGGACGGCATCCATCGCAAAAGGGCTGCCGCCCACTCGGATGTCGCGGGACATGCTCAATTGCCCCGGCCGAAGAATCGAAATGGAACCGGCGCCGAAGTTGGCGACATAAATCTGATTATTATTATACATAATGCGCCGCGGTTTGCTCCCCACATTAAGACGCGCCGTACTTCTCCCGCCGGGCAATTCAAAAACGGAAACCGCATTGCTGCTGCTTTCGGCAACATAAAGATTGTTGCCGTGAACCAGCAGACCTTCCGGACTGCCTCCTGTATCGATGGTGCCAATCGTCGTCAGGGTTATCGGATCAAGAAAAAATACCTTCTGGCCGTAACTGCTTGAAACGACAATTTGGTTCAATTCTTCCGAATAAAGCATATATTTCGGACGCGCCCCCAAACGTACCTGGGCTGTGATCATGCCGGACTGCAGATTGAGCGAAAGCAGATTATTGCCGGTCTCGTCCAGCAAATAGGCCCATTTTCCATCGGAATGAACCGTCATGAAGGTCGGTTTTATGGTAAACGGCAGGCGTATCTGGTCAATCTCGCGATTGGATGTCAATTCCAGCACTTTAACGGCAGAATCCTGCGGCGCCAGGACAAAAAGCCTGTTTCCAGCCACATTGGCGACAATTGAGCCGGGATTGCCGCTAATGCCGATGGAACCGCAGACAACATTGGTATCCGTTCTGATAATATAGACCGTATCCAGATCAGGGCACGTCACATAGGCAAGATCCGTCACAATGGGAACACGCTGCAAACCAACGTTCATTCGCGGGCGAAGGAGGGCTGTGCCGTCGAGGGAGTTTTCCGTATCCCATGTCAGAAAAAGAGAGGGACTGTCATCCCTGGCGAGTGTCACATCAACCGGAAAGGGAATCGTTGTCACCGGATTGTCCAGGGCGAGAAAGACCTGTTTGCCGTCACGGTCAATGGCAGCCTTTTCCATGGAAAACCGCAGGGCCTGATAGCTGCCGGCCGGCAGTCCCCCTCGTGCCAGCAGTATCTGTCCGCCGGCGCGTATTTCCCGGCTCATCAGTTCCTGCCTTGCCAGGCTCAGCGGATACCACTTGCCGTCGGCAAGCACCTCAAGGGTATTGATTTGCATCCACAGAGAGGGCCCTTCGTGGTCCTTTACCGCAACAAAAACGGTCAAGCGGGCGTCGCCGCTTTTTTCCTGCAGGTTGAAGAGGGTGTTCTTGCTGGAGCCGCCACTCCCCCCCGGTTGGCATGCCGAAATGGTCAAAATCACCGCCGGCAGCAGGACCGCGAAAAAGACTGAAATCAATTTATCAAATCGTATACGCATGGTCATCATTCCGAATTGGTTGGAAAACTGTACTTTCTGAAATGGACGTTTTGAAATTGAACGAGCATGTTGTTCCCTTTAAAATCATCAATCCTTTGTCGTATGACACACCGCACAGCCATTATACCCGGCTGCCGGCCAGGACTTATAGTCCCAGCGAAGCATGCCCCCATATTTTGTTCCATGGGCGCGATGGCATGACAGGCACATGACAATCGCATCATCGGTATTTTCATAAACAGTACTGTTGACCGTGGTTGTCGTGCTGGTAGTCGCCACAGGTGAAATGATGCTGTAGGGGGCGGTACCGATGCCGTCGTCTCCGTTATATTTTTCGTATTCGGTTGAAGAGGAAGCGCGGCCCATGTCGAAATTGGTCGGGTGCCGCAGCCACACGCCGCTGCCGAACACCCCGGATGCGATTTCGCCGTTTCCCTGGTGGAAATCACCATGACACTGGGCGCACAGTTTCCCGACGGTCCCGCTGCCATCCTCTGTTTCCGCGGTACGATCAACACCGTAATACTTATTATGCCGGGTCACCGTCGGCTGGTACTCGAATTGGCTGTCTTCCAGCCCTTGGACGGAAAGGAGAAAACGATAACTTTTCGCCAGGGTCGTGCCGTCTTTCCATGCCGTCATATTATTGGCATGGTGGCTGCCATACATGGCCGCAAGCTGTCCGGTCTTCGTCCGGTCGCCATGACAGCCGACTGAACCGGCGCAGGTTAATTGGCCGGCAAGTTCCGTCCCACCCGGAGGAAGATTCCCCAAACGAGCATCAGGGACTGCAATCCCGGCCACATTATGCCCCATGGCGTGCTGGCCGCTACTGACCCAGTAAAAACTGCCGCCGGCCAGGGTGTGGCCTTCCGTTCCGGTGTCACCGTATGTCGGCTCCTGAAATTGCAGCACGTAGGGTATTTCCCGGTCACCGACACTGTTATCTCCAAGATGGCAGCCGATGCAGTTGGTTTTCAGTAAAGCTTCATTTGGATTCGCGGTAGACTGCCATGAATCAGTCGACAGATTTGCCTCATAGGCCACCGCCGCGCCGTCCTGGCTGTTGTGCATGGTATGGCAGTTGCCGCACTGCCCGCTCACCTTGGCAAGGCATACTTCCGGGATCAGGGAGAGTGACAGGACAAAATAGATACATGCGGCCTCTCTTTTCTGCATAGCCCACCCCTTTTTTTATCAGCGGCCGAAAATTTCCACTCGACCATTGCCTTCCTCGGTCACGCACAAACGCCCCCATGGGTCAAACTGGATCTCAATGGGATAATAAAGTTCTCCCCGCGACCAGCCTTTGCTGAGAAAGGAATATTTAAATACTCCTTGTGCATCGAAAACAGCGATGCCGGCCCCATGCCGGTCCAGCACATAAACATTCTCCGCTTGATCCACGGCCAGGGAAACGGGGAATTGCACATGGGGCGCCACGGAAAAACCTTTCTCGGGTTTTCCATCCCGGGAAAAACGCTGCACCTTTTTATCAAGCTGATCCAGCGCCCACAGGCCGTTCTTTGTCAACTTGAAATCAACGATGCCGCCCCGGCATTCCTCACAGACGAACCAACGCTCCACCTGCAATTTTCTGCTCAGCACCGCCACGGCCCCACGGGATTTGTCCAGCACATAGAAAGTGCTGTCCTGATAGTCCATGCGATCCGGCACCATGACCCGGCCGTTGTCCTGCAGCACATTGACGGATATGTTTTTGGCCTTGACGTCGATACTTGTCAGACTGTTGCGCCCTTTTTCCACCACCCAGATGACATCCCCTTCATCCCGAATCATGTCAAATGGAGTCTGCAGTTTGCCCTCCGCGCCGAAAGAATGGACAAATGCTCCTTGCCGGTCAAAGGACATGAGTCTGTTCCCACCGCTGTCCACCACATAATAGCGTTCACGCTCGGCATCAACATAAAGCGCTGTCGGCATTTTCATCGCCTGGCCTGAAGCGGTGCCGTCAAGGGTTGACTTCCACGACCACGGACCCGCTGCCTGCGCAGCGCAGTCGGGAAAAACGTTGGACAGAACCAGCAGAAGGGCCGTCACGCTCAAAATTTTACTCACATGCTGCATATAATTACCCTCATGATTACGATTGTGGGTGTCCTTCACCGCGTTGACCGCCGCCTGTCACCATCGTTAATATTTTTTATGGCACTGGACACAAAGGTCTTTTGTTCCGCTGAAGACAAGATGATATTTGAAATCCGAACCCATCGGGGTATGACAGCTGACACAGCTCACCATCTGATCGGAGCGGGGGTCGCGCACCTTCTCGCCCACCGGATGGGTAAATTTTCCCTGGGTTTCATGACAGCGGGTGCAAACGGTATTCCCGTCTCCCTTCAGCATTGCCAATTCATTCGAGCCATGCACATCATGGCACTCCGTACACACCCCGGAATCCCTGTGCCGGTACATCTTGGCATCATAGTAGGCCATGGAGTCCACGTGGCAATTACGGCAGACCTGCCCCTGTCCGCCATGCAGCATTTTTTCGTCATCGGCGGCATGGGGGGAATGACAACTGGTGCACTTATTTTCCGCCGCACCGGTTAAATGACTGTGGCGCGTGTGCATTTTTTCCGCAACAGCGCCATGACAACCAAGACAGACAGCGGTTCCGTCCTGCTGCCCTCCTGTTCCATGGCAATCGTTGCATCCCTTGGCAAAGGGGGCATGCAACACATTGCGCACCAGCCCCTTGCGATCACTGCCGTGGGGATTGTGACAGGAAAGACAATTGCCGACCTGGGCTGGATAATTCGGGTGTTGCCGAGATATATCCTGGGACTTGTGGCATGACAGGCAGACTTTATCCGGTTCATCCTTCAACAGCTGATTGTAATTTGACTGATGCGGTCGGTGACACGCAAAACACTGCCCCTGGGCATAGGGTGTATGGGTATGTTTGAATTTTTTCGGCAATTTTTCATGGCAGCTGAAACAGGTTTCCGTCAGTTGGTCCCGCAAAAGAGCTGCTCTGCTGCCGGCATGAGGCTCATGACAGGACAGACACTTGCCCGCGCGCACCGGCTGATGCACCGTCCCTTGACTGAAGGATTCTTTTTCCTTCTGATGACAGCTATAGCAAAGTTCGGCACCCTCTTTATCCAGAAGTCCCTTGAAATGGGCGACATGAGGATTGTGGCAAGCGCTGCATTGCCCGGCAGCGAGGGGTTGATGAACAACTTTATTGGAAAACTGTTCTTTCTTATGACACTGGAAGCAGACGTTTTCCGCTGCGGCATGACCAGGAAAAAGAAAGGCAGCAAGCCAGAAAATAACCAGAATACGGAGATGAGATATCATTATTTTCCGCCCTCCCCGGGATGACATGGACGACACTGGCCCTGGGCAAAAGGATTATGACTGACGGGAAACAACAATCCCTTGGCCGGGCCGCCATGGGGGTCATGGCAGCCCAAACAGGAATCGCTTCCCGGACGAATTCCCTGATGAACGCCGATAAATCGCGCGTCACTGATGGTATGGCATTCGGCGCATAGATCTCCGCCTTTTTTCAGCAGGAGTCCCTTTGTAGCCGACCCATGGGGATCATGACAGGTGGTGCAGTTTTCCTTTGCCGGCTGGTGGGCAACGCCTTCCTGCCAATATTTGGAAATTTCCTCATGACAGGAAAGACAGAGATCAGGCTGATTTTTTTTCAGGATTTTCGGCTGCGCGGAACCATGGGCGGCATGACAAGCCCCGCAATTCTTGCTGCCGACAGGCGCATGAACATGAGCGGACTCCGTTATCTTGCGGCCCATGGGGCCATGGCAGGAAAGACACTTCTCCCCCGGATCGGCAATTAAATTAAAGGCGTAATCTCCCCCATGGGGGGAATGGCAGGATCGGCAATCCTTTCGGGCAAAAGGCTCATGTGGTGTCACGTTCGCAGCCTGTTTCTCCAGGGTCTGATGACAGGAAAAACACAATTTCCCTCCGGCCTCGGTTTCTTTCAACAGTTTTGGCCGTTCTCCCTGATGCGGCTCATGGCAGCCGCTGCAGTCGCCGTCGGCAAAAGGTGTGTGAAGACTGAAGCTGCCCATTTCCTTGGCGCTTTGCTGATGGCAGGCGAGACAAAGTGTTTTTTCGTTCTTGACCAGCAATTTTTTCTCCGTGCTTTGGTGCGGATTATGGCAATCAAGGCATTTCCCCTGGGAGGCGGGTGAATGAGCACCCCTTCCCCGGCCAAATGTTTTGCTGTCATGGCAGGAATAACAGAGCTCTCCGGCCTCGGCGGCCAGCAATGCGTCACTCTCTGCGGCATGTCCCACATGACAGGAAAGACACCGCCCATCCGTGTATGGGGCATGGGTGCTTTTTGCGACATCATCCTTTTTTAGCTGGTGGCAGCCGACACAGGCTTTTTCCGGGGCAACGGCAAGCATATCCCGGTAATCACTGGCATGGGGCGAATGGCAATCAAGACATTTCCCCTGGGCAAACGGCGCATGCACCTTTTTTTTCTTATCGTCAAGCCCACTATGACAGGTCAGACAATTTGCATTGGCATTGCCGGCGTCCTTGAGCGCCATCGTCTCACCCTTCGCCGCATGGCAACTGCCGCACTCACCCTTCACCATGGGTTGATGGACGACGCTGCGCAAAAGCGACTGACCGTCCGCACTATGAGGATTATGACAGAGCACGCAACCGCTTTGCACGGGGAAGCCATAATGTTTCTCGCGAAAGGCCTTATCCGGGGTGTGGCAGGTAAGACAGAGTTCGTCAGCTCCCTGCTTCAGCAGGAAATCGGCATTCGAGCCATGGTTCAGGTGGCAGGTGGCGCACCCCTCTTTGACCGGAGCATGAACATTCTTTCGCAAAATGGTTTTGCTGTCATGACAGGAAAAACAGAGGTCTGATCCGGGAATTTTCAATAATCCCTTGTGCGGACTGTTATGCACCTCGTGACAGTCCACACACTTCCCCTCGGCAACGGGCTGATGCACGCTCTTCATCTTGGCTTCTTCAGCCTGTTGCCGGTGGCAGACATAACACTGCTCAGGGGGATTCCGACGCAGATAAACACCGCCGATCATACCGTGATGCAGGTGGCATCCCTCACAATTATTTTCCAGAACCGGCTTATGCACAACCCCCTGTTTATAGGCGGCAGCAAGATCCGCATGACATTCAACACAGTTTTTCTTGGGCTTTTTTGCCGGTTGGCCGGTAACGCAGGCAGAAACCAGACAACCCGCCAATGAAAGAACAAGCCAGAATTTAATTTTCCTTGCCGACATGAAAATCACCGAGCTCCTTTTTGAGTTTCTCCCAGACACGGTTGTTAATAGTGACCTCCGACCTTGCCTTCAACGCAGTCAAATATTTATCCCGCGCAAGCGCAAACTGTTGCATTTCAACCTGCTTGGCAACGGCTTCCCGGACATGATCAAGGGGCATGGGGGTGGCAGGAGTTTTCTTGATCAGCTTGATGATCGTATGGTGTCCGTTAATAAAGAAAGGAGCACTCACCTCCCCCGGACTGAGTTTGTCAAGCACCTCCCTGACCTTGGGATCAAGCTTATCATACTGCATATCCTGCGTCTCCGGTTCGCTTGAATAATAACGTGCCGCCACCGCAAAAAAATCCGTCCCCTTTTTCATCTCCCCATACATCATGTTGACAAGACCCTCTTCATCCTCCACCAGGGCGATGGAAACCATGGCCGGCCGGGAATAACCGGCAAGGTTGTCATTGTAATACTTTTCGACATCCGCCTCGCTGACCATGATCTGCGGGCTGAAAAGACGTTTTTCCAGTTCTTTGATCAAACGGTGCTGCCGATAAAACTGATACAAAGGCCGCAACGGCTCTTTTTCCTCGTAATGCTCGTCCATCGCCCCCCGGCTGGTAAGCGTCTGGGCCAGTACGCCGTCAAGCAATTTTTTCTTGAAAGCATCCTCGCCTCCCACTTCATAGCCGTATTGGTTGCGGAACTGCATCTCCTTCGTGGCCAGGCCGAGAAAAACCCTGGCGGAATATGTTCCATTGTCCATGGTAATCAGCGTCTGATCAAGAAGTTTTTCGTCCGGAGCCTTGATGTCTAATTTATCAAGGAGTTCCCGGTTGATGGTGACCTTATATTTCTTCTTCAGTTCGTCAACAAGCTCCCGGGTCAACCGCTCCTCTTCTTCACTTCGTATTTCATCGGCAATGATCGGCTTGAGTTTTTGAAAATCTTCTTCGTCAAACCCCTTGCGCTCCATCAATTTTATGATGACATAACCTTTGCTCCATGGAAATGGATGGGTTATTTCGCCGGCAGCGATGGGCGCAAGAGCGGTCCGCCATTCAGGCTGCAATTGGTTTTCCCGCAGCTGTTTTTCCTCAAAAAACAACGCATCACTCTTTTCCTTGATCGCGGCATGAGCATAATCCGCTGCATCGATTTTTTTCTCCGTGATGCTGGAAAATGCCTGCTTCGCGGCCGCTTCATCGTTAAAATAAAGCAATTGCAAGCCTAAACGGGGGAGATATTTTTTCTCATACCGTTTTTTCAGCTCACTATCAGAGATCTCGACCCGGTCGGCGATCTTCTCTCCCTGATAGATCAACAGGGTTCGCGCCTTGAGAAAAACATCAAGTTTATGGCGGAATTCCGGCTCATTATAGAGTTCCATGCTTTCCGCCTCCTCAACCAGCATGTGCCAGTCGACAAAGGGATCAGGCGTGTCGGGCAAGGATGTTCCTTCTTCCTTCCAGTTGACCCACCAATTTCTAAAATCATCGCTGGTAAAATTCCGGCCGTTGATCACCGCCAGATTCTCAGGGCCCCAGAACCATGCCTGCACTTCACTCTGAACAAACACCATCGCCCAGAGCATGACAAGCCCTGCAATCAAACCTATTCTCCGCATTTCTTCACTCCTTCTTCAGCCCACACTTCAAGTATCTCATCCGACATAATTTGACTGAGCTGGGTAACGGTATTTACCAGCCCAAAATGCATTACCTTCCGAAACTCCTTCCCTTCTCTCCGATGATAAGTGGTCCACAAAATTTTTCCCGATTTTCCGTCATAAACCTGCATGTCCACCGACAAAACGGGGTTGACAAAATTGTCCCCCATCTTTTCCTCCATTTCCGTAATTCTGCCGCCAACCAGCAGATCCGCCTTGAGACGACTGCCGACGACTCGTAATTGGTCGATATCAGGCATCGCATTCGGATAAATACGAAGCTCGGTATATATCTTCCGTACATCTCCCTCCGAGGCAATATCGATGCCGGTATTACGGCTCATCTGAGATGCAAAAATTCGTTGAAAAACAATATCGCCTTGATCAAAACGGCTGGTATTGCCGAAAGGAAGTATTGCTGCCCGGCAAACGCCGTTTCCCTGATAAGCTATCTTTTTCTGCAACAGAAGGCGAGACGGGGTGCAGGAAGCGCACCAGATCGACACTCCGGCCAGAAACACAAAAAGACGGATGATACGAAAAATTTTCATTTCTTTCATGATTATCAGAATTCCGGTATCCATTCTTCCTGCTGCTTTTCCGTTTCGGCCTGTTCCTCCGGATGAACAAACTGCATGAGATCTTCAATTTTCTGCTGTGCCCGATTCCCCAGGACATCTTTCATAACAATGAGGCATTCAAGTTTTCGTCCTTCCGATTTCCCCGGATACGGTACACGGAAAGCAGCCGGAAGTTTTTCTCCCTGTTGCTGCTGCAGAACTTCGCCGTCGGCATACATCACCTCGGCACTCCAGAAATTGACCGGGAACCCATCCTCGCTGGCCAGTTCGACCTCAATGACATCTGTGCCGAGCGATGCAGTGACCTTCGGCCTGGGCGGATTATTCCGCAAAAAAACCTTACTGATCGCGGTTGCGACATTGTCCGCCCTGTCCCACACCTGCACGATAATTTCATGCACCCCGTCTTCCGCATTGCGGCCGTCCTGTCGTTTCCCTTTCCAGGTAAAACGTTTGGGCAGATTGCCGTTGCCTTCACTCCCGGCAACAGTCTCGCCGGCCAGGTTCCTCACCTGCAAAGTCCAGCGCGATATCGGTTCAGGCGCTTGCCACAAGGGGACAATAACAATACTCTCCTTGAAGGTGGGTATATCATGAACATCCAGCCCCTTCACCTTCAAAACCAGTTTGGGCGAACTGTTATCTATCTGGTAACTGCCCGCGTAAAAGACCTGTTTCTCTCCGGAGGGATAGACCAGGACAAGACTGACCGGAAGAGAGCCGTTCCAATCCGGAGCAAACCAGGAAATGGAAAAATTATTTTCTGCATTTTCAACAAGCTCAAGATAATTGTCATCGCCAACCATGAGCAATACCTGGGCCGGCGCTTCTTCCCCGCCGGCCAGACAAAGGGTCGTCGTGAACTGCACCTTGTCGCCCGGCTTGACAAACCGGGGCGACAGCGTTGTCTTTTCAACAAGGGAACATTGCTTGCCCGCATTCTGTTCAATGCTTGCAGGCCAGTTTTTCAGGAGATCCCCGGCAAGAAAAGGAAGCAGATCATCCATGCTCCGCGGCTCGTTGATGGCAAGAAAATTGGAAATATCCGCCTTGCTGCGGCCTCCCGCCTCGGTCCAGATCACCTTCCCGTCACTGGTGCGGACACAGGTAAGCACCATGCCGATGGCGGCCATGGGCAGTTCCTGGCGCTGACTGACGGTGCCGTAAAGAACCAGATCCGCCCCCAGTTCCTCCCGTAACTGAAAAATGTGGCTCGTCTCCATGAAGCCAAGCCATCGCAACCGGTTACGGGCAAGAAAGGCAATCATATCCTGTGACGGAATCACATCAAACCCTTTTTTTTCAAAGCTTTGCCGGAGAAAGTCGGTCAACGGAAAATTGACGCCATTACGCCCCTGGCTCAAATCTTCCACCGGCAACAGCGCAATGGTAACGGCGCCGGCCTTGGCGGCAACCAGCAGCGCCATAAAAAACACTACCATGACAAAACGTTTTGTGTTCATGGACCCCAACTCAGCCTTTCGGAGCGGCGTCTTTCTTATCATCGTTGGTGTCGTCATTTTCGTCACCTTTGCCGGGCGCAACCTCAACCGCCGGAACCGCTTCCTGTCCGACTTCGGCGGGGATCGTCCCCAGCAACTTCCCCACAAGTTTTGCGGCGACCATGAAGCGGTCGTCCGGAGTGATACCGAACAACCGCCCGATTATCGAATCACCGTCATAGTGGCCGCTGCCCTGCCACAGGACAAGGCCGGACTTGATCTCGACCAGACGCAGGGTAAGACTCATTTCCGGGACAGTGACCGAGCCGACTCGATTATCTCCGGCAATATCAACCGAACCGATCATAAGCGCCTGGACATTCAATCGTTGTCCCAAACGGCTCAACATCATCTGGCTGACCGGAGTGCCCGCCTCCACCGCCTCCTCATAAAGAACACTGTCGACTATTCCCTTGTCAACAGCGTCAAAGAGATTCATTTCAAGAATTTTGGTATTGATCACGTCACGCGCGAGTTCCGCGGCATACTTTTCATCAGTATTGTTCTGCAGAGGCAGAACCGCAACTCGTTTGACAAAATCAAGGGTGACATCTTCCCGGACAAAGGTGATCGTCTTCCTGCCGCTGCAACCACTGATCAGCAAAACAACAATGAGTACCAGGAGAAAATACGCTCTTCTTCTCATGAAATCAGTCCTTATCATTTTTTTTAACAAAAACCCGGAACAACCGCAAAATCAGTACCGGACATTCAATTGACCTCCGAAAGCCAAACGGCTGTCATTACGGTCATCGTTGAAAAAACGGCTCACCCGGCCGGTTTCGGAATCACTTTCCTTTCGATCAACATAATTGGCATAGAATTGCAAGGAAAAGATATCGTTAAGAATCCAGGTGTAGTTGGCATTGTAACTATCAGTCTCCTCCTGATGACTGTATCCAAGACTTAATTGCGTTTTGTAGGTGGGAGCCAAGGAAATCGTCATATTATAAAGAAACGGGGTCGAATCATCACTTTCCCAGGTCTGGGTTCCGGAAACACTCATGGCCAGGATATCGGAAGCCCGCCATGAAACAGTCAGATTGGCGCCCTTGCTCCAGCTGTCGGTTTCCCCACGGCTGGTGGAGTAAATCCCGGCAAGTTCGGTGGTCAAGCCGGGAGTCAGACGGGCGATGAAGCGCAGTGTCTGGCTGTAATCCTGGCTAAACAGATCGGTTTCCTCTTCACGACTGGTAAAATAAACCAGATCAAGGGTTGAGGTCAAATCAGGAAAAAGCAGTGCGGTAAAATAGGCATTATAATTATAGCCGCTATCGATCAGAGCATCATCTTCATAGTTCTCACTCCGGGTGACGCCAAGGTCCATATCAAGGGTCGGCAACAGCTGGGAGGCGCAACTTACCGCATAGGAACGGCCTTTTTCTTCCGGATCATCCGCCACCTCCTGACTCCTTGATTCGGAGGCGCTCATCCTGGACGAAAAAAAATCAACCGGCACCCAGGAGAGATAGGCCGAATTGGCGGTACGGTCGATATCATCGCCCAGCGCGGTTTCGCCGTCTTCCAGGGTAAGGCTGTAGCCGGTCATCCAGGCTTCGGTAATCTTCCAGCTGATACCGGTGTCCGCGGTGTAATGAGTCGTTTCGCTTTCAGACTCCACCTTTTGACCGGCAGTCCCGGTAATGATGGGGACTGCCTGCACGTTGGTGATGTTAAAGTCTTCAAGCAGCTGAATTTGCCTTTCCTCAAGCATAATATACCGGGCATGCTGCTCGGGTATCTCGAGCTCAAAGCGCTGCATGGTCCGATTGTAAATCGGCAACGGAGAAGGGGTTTGCGCCGTCCATTTCTTCCCATCCGAGCTTTGGTAAACATCCCAGCGGAAAAGCGCCGCATCGGCGGAGAGATCCTTGTCCGTGTAGAGATACAGCACATTGACCTGCTGGGGAGCATCAAGCTTGACGGCAAGATTGTAACGCCTGAGAGATGTAACCTGCGGAAGAGGCGACGCCATATCCTTTTCCCATTCCGGCATTTTAGCGTCATCAAAGTCAACAACCCCCCGCATGTCGGTTATCGTGACTCGAGGGCCGAGAACGGTTCCGCTGCTCCCCAGATCAGCCGAAAAATTCTGTTTATTTGATGAATATTGCCCTTGAAAAGAAATATTGACCCGATCCTGCCAGAGGGACTTGTCGGAAGTAAGGCGGAGATACTGGTTGGTGGCCGTGTTGGTGCTGTTTGCCGCATAATCGTCACTGATATTCTTATTGATGGTGTAGTAGATTTTCCCCACCAGCAGATCCCAGTCAACCATCATATCGCTGTTATTGTTTTTCGAATCGATCCTGGCTGGATCCTCGTCGTCAATGGTCTGGGACTGACCATACCCGAACTGGATTACAGGCACGTAATCTTTCTGCCAGTTACTGCGCCATCGACTCTGCCAATTTTTGTTGTCCAGATTCGAGCTCTCGGAATTGCGCATTTGCTGGGAGGTTCCTGAAAGATCCAGATAAAAAATATCATTGTTCAGCTGCAAATTGACGGTGGGAGCGATTGATTCGGTATCACGATCCTCCTCATAGCTCGTGCTGTAGCGGACAGACTCATCAAGGCCCAGGACCGGCGTCAGGGTCTGATCGAAATTCAACGTGGTATTCTGATTGAAACTGCTTGTGCCGCTTTCATCTTCCTCTTTACTGTAAGAGGCGGTACCGTTGAAGGTAATGGGTTTTGCATGGGCACAATCCGCTATGAGCGCCATAAGCAGCGTCAAAAAAACGGCCACAATGCTCTGTTGCGTAATCCCAGCCTTCATACGTTTTTTATTTCCCAAGCCCTGAAGAGATGTGCATGTTATGAGCGACCACTCAAACTCGTCTCCTTTAAAAGAACAATTCAAGAACGCAGCGACCAAGAGACAACATACTGAAAAAAAGGAAAAAAAATATACCGATTCATTATGAAATGATATTTTTTGACAAAATCACCATTCAGCAAATAAAACAAAAAAGATCCCCAATGACAAGTTAAACCGAAGCAACCATGAAGCATCATTCATTTTTTTTGCAAAAAAAATTCCGGCCCGGAAACGATTAGGAGGGAAGGGGTATCGTTTCCTGGCCGGAATTTATATCATGAGGCTAACTGTTTTCCGTTAGCAATTTCTCTTGTCAATTAATACGCACACGGAGTGCGGGCTTTACGCATAAGCAAAGATCACAAATTAAACGTCATCCTTGGTGGAGTGGCAGACAAAACAACCGCAATCAGTTTGATTTGATCCAGCATCTGCAGCGTTGCACTCATTGTAATCCCAACGGAGCATATCCTTATATGGAGATCCATGCACCCGATGACAGGAGATGCAGTTGACAATGGCATCGCCGTCAACATAAATGTCCGCGGAAACATCTTTATCCACAACGCCGGCTGTTTCGCTTTCAGTTGCCACCGGGGTGATCGGATTATACGCGGAGCTGCCCTCGTTATATCCGGCATAGTCCGGCTTTGTTTTGACATTGTTCATGTCATAGTCGGTGGGATGTCGCAACCATGCTGCCCCGAAACTTGCATCATCAGCACCAAGATCTCCGTCTCCGGAGTGGAAATTCCCGTGACATTCAGCGCAGAGATAATTGATGGTTTGCGTGGCGAGCCCGGCAACAGGCTGTGTATCATCAGCCCTGTCAAGTCCGAAATATTGATTATGATCGGCAGACCCGACTGTCAACTCCCAGTCATCATCTTCAGTGCCGATAATCTGATACAGAAAGCGATAGCTGGCAGCGGTTGAAGACCCGTCAATAGTGGTATCATCACCGTGATGAGCACCGGATATGGCACTGAAATCATCAAGCCCGGAACCCGCGTCGGTATGCATGCCGTGACAGCCGTAGACCCCGGCACAGGTCAACTGATTTACCCCCCAGTCTGCCGCGCCCGCGGTGGCGACCTGGGTATTGGCATCGAATGTGGAATTCCAGCCGGGAGGAGTTTTCCCGATAAGCGTATCCGCCACCGAAATACCAACCACGTTATGACCGTAGGTTTCATCTTGGGTTACCCAGTAAAAGGAACCGCCGGCGGTTTCCGTTCCCGCACCAGGTGCAGGACCCATAATATATGGTATGTTTTTTCCGTCGCCATTTGTGCCCGTGTGGCAACCAACACACCCATTGGCATTCGTCAAGGCGCCATAGGGGCCATCGCCGCTCACAGGATCGCTGTCCTGACTGTTATGCATAGTGTGACAGTTAACACAGGGGCCGGTCGCCTTGGAAAAAGAAAGCGACGGCAACAGAAAACAAACTCCGGCCATACCGACAAACAGCGCAACTCCCTTCATTCTTTTATTCATGAATCCCTCCATCTCGTTTTTTAGCTTGCCTTACCACGACTTTTACCTAGCATGATTTGAGCGGAATGGAAATGCGGCAAATTGTCGCACCGTCTCACGCCAACGTTATCCTCTTCCCACAATGTACCAGAGTCGCATAAAACATGCCATTCATCAATTTATTGTACGCTCTTCCTTTTCATCAAGACTATTGAACCAGTCTCATTAAAATATTAAAAAAACTTCAATCCGGCAAACACACAGTCAGTGTGCATTTCCACCGGAATCATCACCTGGCAAGGACAAACCGGCCGTCGCCGCGGCTTGCCGCGATTACCGTCCCGACCTTTTCTGAAATTTAGAGATACATTTTCTCCTGAACACTACAACTTAACTATTGAAACATTGAACAGTTACGGCATGAAAAAAACTTAAACACTAAAAAAAGTTAAGCGAGGAGTTAATTTTTTTTAGCCCACATCCTCTTTCACCTGCCTCCTTGCTAAAACCTGCAAAAACACAACAAACGATGTCGTTTTTCATTTTTAAAAAAGCAGGGGAAAATCAACTTGCCCGGATAAATTTCAACCCGGACCTGAACCCCTGATTATCTCTTCGCGACCACATAACGACCGCCTTTTTCGACATATTTTCCTGGGCATTACCAGCTATATTGACCATTTGACCAAGCTCAAGTTCGCCGTCGGTCATGATGCCCATGCCGGTTTCGCTGATGTTCAGCAAACGGGCCTCCATGCTGTCCAGGGAAAGAGCACGTATCTCAAGCATCATTGTCGATTCGCCGCCGAACTGTTCACAGGTAAGTCGTTTTGCCAACCTGCCGTCGGATAAAACGGTTGTGCTGTCACCTTCCATTTTCATTATTGCTCCCCGGACTTTATTATCTTCACAACCTTTGCGGCCGCAAACCTGATGCAGGCGCAACCGACATTACAAAAAAAATAGAATTAACAATCAATTAATTTAATTAATAACACAGATCCCCCTGTGGCGGTATGCGGTGAATTGTCGCACCCTGAAAAAGTGTCTCGCCAGGTGTATCATGCTGAAAATTTGGCCTGATAGCCCCGCTTGTAAGCACGTACAGTTGTTAATTTGATTCCACGAATGCAACTTCAGAAAAAAACAGGGATTGCCGCAGCAGCCGACAAGGCAACAGGTAGGTAGGTAGGTAGGTAGGTAGGTAGGTAGGTAGGTAGGTAGGTAGGAAAATCCGAGGAAAAGAAATCCCCGGATTTTCCCCGGCAGGAATTATTTTCCGCGTCGAATATAAAACTTGAAAAAACCACCGCCGTCTTCAGCGCCGAGAAACTCATGTCCCGATCGCTCGCACCAGCCCGGGAGATCGTTTTTTGACCCCGGATCCGTGCCCAGCACCTCAAGCACCTCGCCCAGCTTGATTTTACCAATAAACTGCTTGGTCTTAAGCAACGGCATGGGACAGCTTAATCCTTTTGCGTCCAACGTCAAATCAGCCTTCACATCCATGAGCTCCTCCATTTTAGCGTTGTCAGTTGATGAATAAATTGACAAGTTACCCTGAAAAGTATTTAACACACATAATGATTTGTACAGATGTGGTATAATGTCGCATATTCATTTTTTTTGTTGCTGTTCAGGAGACAGGAGCCGGAATAACATGCGGCAAAGGAACGAACCGGCATCCATCCGCAACTGACTCGATTTGCAAGCAGAACCTATGCGCGCAATTTCTTAGCCGGAAAAAGGTCCTGCTCCCGGTTTTGTGATACTGACTCCTGATTTCCGTCTTGCGGCCTCCAGAAGGAATATTCAGTGAATACAACCGATCAAAAAATCATATCCCCAACCTCGTACAGCAAGCAGAACATCACGTTTCTCTGGCTTCTTCGCCTCCGCTGGGCAACCATTGCCTGCCAAATTCTGCTGCTCTTCTTCAGCTTGAAAATTTTTCACCTTTCAATTTCACCCCCCCAGGCTTATATAACCATCGGCCTTGGCCTGATCAGCAACATTCTGCTTTACGGTCTATTGCGGGCAAAAAAAGAAATTCCCTGCAGGATGCCGTCGCTGGTCATGTCGCTTGACGTGACATTGATGACTCTGCTCTTTTTCAATGTTGTTTCCATTTTCAACCCCTTGAACATTCTTTTCATCATTTATATTGTCCTGGGCGCCTTGTTGCTGGAAAAAACTTGTTCTTACTCCCTTGCCGGCTTCACTGTCTTCTGTTACTCACTCTTTTTTTATTTTTCCGATCCGGCCCGGCTTGACCATTCCCTGCTGGCAGGCTCAGACCTGGCCGGCTTGCAACCCGATCTCCTGGCTGTTTTCAACAATCAAATGGATGCCTATTTGCGCAGCCACAGTTATTTCATGTTTTTCATCTTTTTCCTGGTGGTTATTCTTATTGTCTACCCGGTGGGCCAGATCAAAAAAAACATGCAGGAACAGGAAGCCGTGCGCAAGGAACTTGACGAAGAAAAAATGCGAAACGAAAAACTCGCCTCCCTGGCCACTTTTGCCGCCGGCGCGGCCCATGAATTTTCCACACCGCTCTCCACCATTGCCGTGGCCGCCGGCGAAATGCTCTTTCATTTCAAAAAAAACGGTGGCGACAAAAATTTAATAGACGATACACGGCTTATCCGCGATCAAGTATCACGCTGCAAGGAAATCCTTTACCAGATGTCGGCCGACAGCGGTAAACTTCTTGGAGAAGCGGTTGACAAATTCAGCATTAAAGAGCTAGTGTATGAAGCCATGGCCTTGTTCAATTTTGAGAATCTGCAACAGGTCAATTTTATCAACCAGGTTGGTGATCTTCAGGTCGTGATGCCGGTTCGCACCTTGACCCGCACCATCCGGGAACTCATGAAAAATGCCATGGATGCCTCTGAGCCGGGATCACCGATTGACATCACATGCCGAAAAGACGCAAATTTTCTTTATTTTGAAGTGTTGGATCACGGGACGGGCATGGACCCGGATTTTCTCAAGCGAGCAATTGAACCGTTTTACACCAGCAAGCAACCAGGAAAAGGCATGGGCCTTGGCCTCTATCTTGCTAAAATTATGGCCAACCGATTCGGCGGCGACTTAAAGCTCATCTCCAAACCGGGGGAAGGAACAACCGCCGTGCTTACTTTTGCCCTGGAACGGGTTGAAGCAAGCCGTTTGCGAAGAAACACCAATGGCTGACCCAGGTTGGCCGACGACAGTAAACCATGAAAGTCCGGCATTCGGCCTGGGTAATTTTGAGGCGGGTCCGATGTGACTATAAATGCAGGGGAGAACGTTTTACAAATGGAAGCTATTCTTATCGTCGACGATGAAGATCTTTTTCGAAGCAGGATGGGCAGGGCTTTTGAAAACAGAGGATTCGTCGTTTACATGGCGGCAAATTACGATGAGGCCATGGAAATCATCGAGCGACACAAGCCGAAACTCGCGGTGGTGGACATGAAGATGCCCGGAAAATCGGGACTTGAACTGATCAGGGATGCCCTGCAAATTGACCCTGCGCTCAAAGCGGTTGTCTTAACCGGTTACGGCAGCATTGCCACGGCAACGGATGCAGTCAAATTAGGGGCTGTTTACTACCTGCCGAAGCCCGCGGACGTGGGCGATATCCTGAACGCATTTACCCGTAATCCCGAAGTGGAAATCGACAACCAGGAGGAAGATTTCATGGCACCCTCCCTGGCCAGAACGGAATGGGAACATATCAACCGGGTTCTGGCGGATTGCGGCGGCAACATCTCGGAAACAGCAAAAAGGCTTGGCATCCATCGAAGAACCCTGCAAAGAAAGCTCTACAAGTACCCACCCGACAAATAACTTCCCTCCTGCTACTTCGCCGATTTATCGCCGGGGCCGAACAAGGAAACAGAGGCCTCAAACTGCACATCCAGCACCTGCACCCTCTTATTAAAGAGGTCTGCCACGATGAGATTTCCCTGTCTGTTCAAAGCCAGATCCGCCGGAAAATTAAACCAGCGCGGCGACCGTCCAAAGCCGCCGATTTCAAAAAGAAATCGTCCGGCAAAATTATAGAGCAGAATCGTGTGGCGCATATAATCAACGACATAGATGCTCTTTTTCTCCTCGTCAACCGCCAACGCCCGAGGACGACTCATCTTGCCTTCGGAACCGCCTTTCTGGCCGAAGGAAAAAAGATATTGTTCCGCGGCGTTATAGACATACACCTTACTGGTTTCTTCACTCAAAAGATAAATATGCCCCTTGGAATCGCACACCACATCCGTCAATTGTACCGCCCCGGCCGGATCAGTAACATTCGCGCCTTCTTCGGCTTCTTTTGTCACCGGCCTGAGAAATTCCGGTAAACCTTCCATTTCCGCCGCCCGTTGATCCCGGGGTTGCGGTTCCTCATTGCCGGCTGGCGGCGTCTCGGCTTGAGGCTCGCCCTCTTCGGTCGCATCGCCCAATGATTCCGATTCCCGCAAGCCGCCGACGCCTTCCCCCGCAACAGGCGCTTCTTCCTCGACCTGCACTTTATCCTTCGGTTTCAGCCAACGAAGAAATTTTCCGTCCTTGTCCAAAACGAGCGCTCCGGGCATATTGGTGGGAACAATATACATATTGCCGTTTATGCCGACGGAAAGACGGCCGGGAATAAAGGATTCGGCTCCCGGGATGTCGGCAAAGGTAATTTCCTTTTCAAGGAAAAAAGCACCGTTCAGGATCGTCAGCCGAGGAGGTTTCCCGGCAGACTGCCCCTGGCAGACAAAAAGACGCCCATCGTCGGCGACATGGAGACCGTTGGGCGTTTCTACTCCACGGCCGACACCAAGGGAAATTTTTGGGAAATAATCAGACCCGTACACACTAATCCGACCCTTGCCACCCGTTACCACATACGTTTCATCCATCGTTTTATCAAAAAAAACAATGGAGGGAAACTGCAGCGGCGCACCCTGATCATCTTCCGTTATAATCGCAACCGTCTTGACAGGGACATGCCATGGCGAACCGTCATCCTGCTGGGCGCGGAGGGACGGGACAAAGACAGCAAGAAGAATCGAGCAGAAGACAAGAGGCAGCATGACCCGCATTGCCGACCGCGGAAAACAATTTGATCTGCTGCCGGTTATTGTGTCCATGAATGTGATAAGTAATTCCGATGAATTCATTAGGAGAATCGAAAGCGGCTCACAATCCACCGTCAGTTATGACACTTGGAACAAACGTGCCCTCCCAACAGATCGCCAACCAGCAGATACTGGTAGACCGACCCATGAGGATTATGACAACTCGCGCAGTTAAATTCCTTGTCCGGCTGCAGGGGATTTGTCGGTCCGGCAACGGGATGACCGCCGACAGGATGTCCTTTGACGACACCGGCCAGTCCGTTATGGCAGCCGGTGCACAGTTCGTTGACCGGCTTGTAAAGCATATACGGGTTTTCAGAGGCATGGGGGTCATGACAGGCGACGCAGCCGCTGCCGTTAATGATGCCGTGCACCGTCATACCCTCAACCTCGTTTGTCACATATTTTTCCTTGTCCACATGGCAACTGATGCACAGTTCCTTCTTGCCGTCCGCCCACAGCTGAAAACGATTGGCGTCACCATGGGGATTATGACACATGGAACAGACGCCAAAGCCGACAGGCTGATGAACATAGGCCATTTTATTCCACACCCTTTCTTTTTCCACATGGCAGCGATAACAGAGAGCGGCATCCTTTCCCTTGGAAACAAAAAATCTCCCGGCCTTGGCATCCTGCGGATGGCATGTTTCGCACAGCAGACTCTCAGCCGGGCTGTGATGCCAGGCGGTATCCTCGAAGATTCGCCTATGGCAGGAGTAGCAGATGGCGGAGTTCATGCCGAAGGGAAGCGGTTTGTTGGAAAATTTCTTCGGCAGCTTTTCCACTTCGTGACATTGCCGGCATTCAGGCTGCATGGTTCCGGCCCGGTGGAACATGTAGACACCGGGAACATCGAAATTGACATTGAGCACGGTGCGCATCGGCTTATAATCGATGGTAAACTGCTTGTTGCCGGGTGACAGGGCAAAAACGTTGTTCCCCGGAGTAAGGGGAAGCTGGAAATGAGCATAAAACCTCGCGCCGCCGGAACGGACGGCCAGCGGGGGGATACTCAGCGAACCGGCCTTGACCCGCAGCTGATCCGCCGCATTTTTATCTCCGACTTCAACAACCGCGTAATAGGAGGGAACCCGCGCATAGACGATGTTGGTCGCCTCGGGCGTCAGCAACTTGATTTCCCCGGCAGTGACCACGCCTGCCTTAAAAAAAAACAGCACGGAAAAAATCAACATACAACATGAACCGTGTCTCATCAATTTTGCGGAAGAAAACATTTTTCCTACCCAATCCGTTTTTTCATTTCACAATGGCGAAATCAAAGAATAGCTTTGAAATCCCGCCGTTATATGTTTGATTTTTCACCTACCATTTTCATTTTCCATTGTCAATAACACCACGTGTTCACCCCATGACCCGCAGGATCTTTTCTTTTGTGGATTGCTCGGCAAGCTGTCGACAAATAGCGACATAACATGATGTTATTACGGCATTATCTTTTTTCTCCCCCAACAATCTCAACCACCCGGCAAAAAGAAAAAACCAGTAAAAACGCTGACTCTGCGACAATTTGCCCTATTCCAACTCGTTTTTTTTTTTGCTAAAGATAAAATCGATGATTCTCTCAAACCACATACCGTACTAATTTAATGAGGGGCGAAAAATGACTTCCCACTACAACGTACTGAACAAAAGGAGATTCCCCAGATTTAAACCAAAAAAAGAAATGTATGTTCTCCATTACAACTTCGGTAAGGTTGTCGATATCGGCATGGGAGGCATAGCATTTAATTATGTGGACAAAGAGTATTTGACGGAGAAGCCGCCGGAAAGGGGCATCCTTTTCGGCTATAACGACCATTATATGGATGAAATTCCATTCACCACGATTTCCGATACGACTATTTCAAAATCAAGCACCAGTAAACCGGTCATCAAACAGCGAAGAATTCTTTTCGGAGACTTGACTCCCGGCCAGCTTCAGCAGCTTGAACGATTTATCCTGGATAACGCCAACATCCCCCAGCTCGCCCAGGAAGCCCAATTAAACGAAACAACAATGCTGAAACCGCAAACAGACATGTATTATTTTTAATAAAGATGAAAGAGATCATCATCCAAAAGAGCACGAAGAGTTCGTGCTCTTTTTTTTTCAGTCACGCCAGGCAATCTCTATTTGAAAAACAGCCCCCATCCTGCTACATTTTACCAAAGAGTCGCATTCGCTTCCTTTTCATCTCAGCCGGGGTTCCCGCATGACAGCGCACACGATGACACGATATCGCTTTCTTTTTTCTTTTCTCGCCATGACGGCGATCGGCGTCACCCAACCTCTCCACGCCGGCACATATACCGACTCAGCCCACGGAGGGACAACCGGGGTAAAACGGACGGTCTTGCCCGATTATTCCCAAGGCAATTGCGCCCATTGCCACGAACAGCACGCCGGCATCGACGGCGCTGAACCGACGCCCCAATCCGGCAGCGCCTCGCCCTTTGCCCTGTTTGCCGCCAACTTCGACACCACGGCCACGGTCAAGCCCTACGCGCAGTCGGACAACTTCTGCTTTTATTGCCACACCACGTCCTCCTCGCTCCAGTCCGGCGGCATCGACAACAAGGACTATACCGCCACCTTCGGCGGCTACACGACGAGTTCGCCCGCGGGCATCTTTGAGGCGTTCAACCAGGCATCATACCATAACCTGAACGATATCGTTGTATTTGCCGAACCGAAGTTCAGCTATTTCAAAGCCACCTCCAATCCCTGCACCGCCTGCCACAATCCGCATCTCGCCCGGCGCAACAAGGCCAATGTCACCGACCCGGCCTACACCGCCATCTCCCGGCCGACCGACCACTTCGACCTGTGGGGAAACGACGCATCCGAGCGCATGGACGTATCCAGCGTCAACAAATACCAATCCCCCTACTACTATAATTCCGCCGTCACCTATGAGCCGGGCGCCACGGGAACCAGTGACGGCTCCCTCACCCCGGACTACAACACCTTCTGCACCGACTGCCACGACGCGGTGAACACCATCTACAGCACCACCCTCGGCCGGAATCTCAAAAAAATCGACTGGAACAATGAAAAACACGGCAAGGGCAATGCGGACGGCGACATCCGGGTGAGAACACCTTACACCGTCGGCAGCGGCAGCCTCGGTTACGTCCTTTCCTGTCTCGATTGCCACGAACCGCACGGCTCGCCCAATCGCTATCTCCTGCGCCGGAAGATCAATCGCATTCCCTTAACCGGGACAATCACCGACGGTTACAATCTCTCCTACCTGTGCGACCAGTGCCACGACAAGGGTGGCGCCACCTGGGAGAGCATCCACCATTCCACCATGAGTGTCGGCAATGACTATCCGTACGCAAAATTTCAATGCGCAACATGTCACGGCGGCTATCCCCAGCAATGCGAGCGCTGCCACTTTCACGGGGCGATCACCGGCACCAGCGGCATCCAGCAACCGACCAACGGCGTGACGAACAGACGAACCTTTTAAAAGCCAAAACAAGGACTCTCCCATATGGCAATATGCCCCGCCGTGACTCGGCCATCTCCTGAATGATCAATCATGCCGGATTCCCTGCGGCTCCGGCATGCACCAGAGGCGCCTTCCGCCGGAACGCTTTTTTGCGACGCACAAGCCGCGGTTCCGAAAAACCATTGCCGTCGCATTTTTTTCCTTTCAAAACAAGTGAGTTGCGCAACGGACGGCACCACAAAAACATATTGCGGCGCAAAGACAAAATTCTCAACAATCCATTCAAAAATATTGCTTTTTTTTGCAGAGTGTGCGAGTATTTCAACTATTTTTCAGATAATGAATTGCCATTCATGTTCTTTTTTTTTACTATAAGAAGGAGCCATGGGCGGGCAGCTTTTTTGCCCCCGGCAGATGTTTTATATCACACGCCTCATGCATCGGTTCCGCCGGCATCGCATGACCGGCGTGCTATTTTGCGCAACATCAAGGTTATCGCCAGGATACTTTGCTGCCATGTATTATTGCGAAGTCGTCAAATTTCAACATCGGGAGGATAAGGTAAGTGAAAACGTGGATAAAAGGTAAAAGGAATCAATTGATAAGGCACTTGTTGACAACATTTGTCATCTTCCTGACAGCAGGGGCGATGGCCCCTCTCGCTTCAGCCGCGGATGAAGCCCGGCCCACATTGAGCACGGATGACTGCGCGAAGTGTCATGACGCGGCCCCCAAGGCCATTGAAGAACAGGGGATGAAACATAAGACCAGTGTTACCTGCATCGACTGCCACCAGGGTCATCCGCCGAAGGACACCAACATTATACCCCAGTGCGGCATGTGCCATTCCGGCAAGGACCATTACAAATTGGAAAACTGCCTGCGCTGCCACACCAATCCGCATACCCCGCTGGTGATTACCCTGGCCGACGAGCATACCGACGCCTGTCTGACCTGCCATACCGAACAGATCGACCAGCTGCGTCAGCACCCGACAAAACATACCCAGCTTTTCTGTACCACCTGTCATACCGCCCATGGCGAAATTCCGAACTGCACCAACTGTCACAGCCCCCATTCCAATGACATGGTCCAGGCCGATTGCCTCACCTGCCATAAGGCACACATGCCGATGCCGGTCACCTATCCGGACGACATCTCTTCCAAATTCTGCGCTTCCTGCCATGACGTTGCGTACAACCTGTTGCAGGCCAGCCCGTATAAGCATAAGGATGTCCCCTGTGCCGACTGCCATAAAACAGAACACAAAATGATTCCGCAATGCCAGGACTGCCACGGCGTTCCCCATCCGGATGCCATGATGAGCAAATTCCCCACCTGCGGCGCATGCCACGGCATAGCCCATGATGTAAAAAAATAGACTGGACATTCCACCGGAGCGGCTGGATCACATCCCCGCTCCGGTCGACTTTGCGTTTGAAACAAAAAATTTGATGAACTCGTGACAGCCGCCGAACGAAACGAACGGCACATTCGCTCACCAAGTTCCAGAGCCTTTAACGACGGCCTGTTTTTTTCCAGGGCCGCGGATTTCCAGAGCTCTTCAAATCAATTTTAACCAACATAAGGATTGCATATGAAAAAGGAACGAAAGATTCTCTACAATGTCCTCTCTGTTTTCTTTATCTCCTCGGCAATTTCGTGCATGCCGATCAATGCCACGGAACTGGAAGCGGAAAAGACAGCCGGCCACCAGGCTGAAAAACCCGTGGTAATGGCACAGGCCGATGTCGCTGCCGCACAACCCGCTCCCGCTCCCGCTCCGGCTGAAATGACCATGCCCACCGGCAAAAAAATCACCCCGGGTGGCGCGTCACTTTATGAGCAGGCTCCCCAGATGCTGACCGTCAGCCAGTGTGCCCAGTGCCATACCAATGTTTTCAACAAACTGCGGAGCGAGGGCAGCGGGCACCAGATTCATTGTCAGGATTGTCATGAACAGTTCCATTCGTATAGCCCGGTAAAAAACAACTGGAATGAAATCATGCCCAAGTGCAGCCAATGCCATATCGAGCCGCATGGACCTAATTTCCTTAACTGCCTGACATGCCACAGCAATCCCCATGCCCCGCTCAACGTCCCCATGAATGACATGCTGGGAGGCCAGTGCGGCAACTGCCATACCGGGCCGGCAGCACAATTGGCGGCTAAACCGAGCAAGCATACCCTGGTTGCCTGTACCGAATGTCACCATACCAAGCACGGCAACATTCCTTCCTGCATGGAGTGCCATGAGCCCCATATTCCGAATCAGCCGGTCGAGGCATGTCTTTCCTGCCATCCGGTTCATCAGCCCCTGCAGATCACCTACGGCGCCGGCACGGAAGACACCTGTGGATCCTGCCACACAGCCGTGTACAAAACCTGGTCCGGCACGCCGAGTAAACACTCCGGTGTCGCCTGTGCCGATTGCCATGAGCAGCATGGCCAGATTCCCCAGTGCACCCAGTGTCATGAGCAGCCGCACGATCCAAAAATGCTGGAAAAATTCCCGCGTTGTCTCGATTGCCACATTGACGCGCATAATCCTCCGGTTAATAAATAATTTCACTTTCACCTGATTGCATCGCAAAACAAAAGCCCCGTTTATCGGGGCTTTTGTTTTGGCTCAATCCGTTCATTCCCCTTTTCACGATCCCCAGCTCCGCTATTCCCGTTTTTTTAATTGCTAAAAAAAAAACATTGGGTAAAGATACCACACATTCAAATCAGTCTCGCTTTCCAATTATTTACCCAGCAGGCCGCAAAATAATGCCGTTTTCTTCCAACCTGAAAAGAAAGATTTTCACTTATGTGGCTATTGCAGGTCTTGTTCCGCTGCTGATATTCGCTTTCCAGAACTATTTTTTCGGCAAAAGGGCCATTGAAAAACTGGAATCCGAGCATATGAATTACGCCTTAAAATCACGCATGCTTTGGCTGCGGGAATGGTCACGTCATACCAAAAAAGAATTTTTCAGACTAGGCTCCCTGCCGACAAACATCGATCAGCAAATTACGCAGGACGATATCAAGGCATTACAGGTAGCAGCGCAAAGCCTATTTCACGGGCACTCCAGGTATCGTTCCCTTACCATCTACAGCCCGAAATGGACAATTATCCGCCAAATCACCGAAACTCCGGGAAAAGAGGTCAATCACCCCAGTGATGAATTCAAACAAAAACTGAAGAATTCCGATGAACTGTTTTTTGGTCCCCAGTACACCACTCCGGAAAAAAATCTGATCTTGCCCCTTGGTCAGACGATCATGGACCGCACCGGAGAACCGCTTGCCTATCTCGTTGCGGAAATGGATACCGGCAAATCCCTGGAACGGATTCTCGGCGATACCTCCGATCTTGACAAGAGCGGCACGATGTATCTCATCAACCGCGAAGGCTCCCTGCTCTATCACAGCGACCCCTATCACTCCGCGGAAAATCCCTGCTCCGACTCCACCTTAATCGCCCCCACCCTTGTCAACGGCCCTTTCTGGACTTTAGTGAAAAGACGCGACTGCTCCGGTGTTCCCGTTCTCTCCGTATCCGCTCCCATCCCTGAAATGAACTGGGTGCTGATTATTCAGGTTGACAAAATGCAGGCATTGAAAGAACTGGAAAAATACATGGGTATCGGCAGCTGTACCGCCCTTGCGGTTCTGCTCATCATTCTCATAATCTCCTGGAGAAGCGCCAGTCGTTTGGCCGATCCTCTTGACGAACTGGCCAGGGTGGCCCGTCACATCTCGTCCGGGAACCATCAGGAGCGGTTACCGAAATTCAAGGACAGCTATCTCAACAATGTCGGGGAGGCCTTCAACAGCATGCTGGACACCCTGGAGGTCAACAAAAAATCAATGATCCAGAGTATTTCTCTGAGTGCAGTGGGCAAGCTCAGCTCCAGCATTGTCCATGAAATGCGCAATCCTCTTTCCTCGGTTAAAATCAACCTGCAGGCCCTGGGCCGCAAGGTGAAAGACGATCCGGCTTATTCCGAGATGGCGGCCATCGCCTTGACCCAGGTGAAAAGACTCGAATCCATGTTCTCCGATCTCCTCCAGTTCAGTAAACCCATCGAACTGACTCCGGAAGAAATTTCCTTTCCCCAGTTGGCCGATGAGGCACGGGAAATCCTCACCCAGAAAGCGGCGGACAAAATTATCTCCCTGGAAATCATTAATCATCTCGGCAGCCGGCGAATCGTTGCCGACAAAAAGCATCTTTTACTTGCCGTAATCAACCTGGTGGATAATGCCGTCCAGTGGTCTCCTCCGGAAAGTATTGTGCAGATCATCGGCGATCCGCTTCCGAACCAGGCGGAGGGATTTATTATAACGGTGAAAGATCAAGGTCCCGGCCTGAATGAGCAATTCATTGAAAAACTTTTTCAGCCGTTTTACACCACAAGAGAAACAGGGACGGGCCTTGGTCTGGCCAACGTGAAAAAGATTGTCGAATTTCATGGCGGCACGGTCAGCGCGACAAACGTCTCAACCGGAGGCGCACAATTTTCCATGATCTTTGAAAAAAGGCCCACCCCATGAGCACCATTGCCATTATCGATGACGACAAGGCCCTCTGCCGCAGCCTGCAGATCCAGCTTGAAGCGACCGGACATTCAATCCACATCGCTTATAATATGACCGCCGGACTTGAACTCGTGTCCTCGATTCCCTTTGATCTCGTTCTGCTCGACGTCAATCTCCCGGACCGCAGCGGTTTAACCGCTTTGCCCCAGCTCCTCGAAAACAGCAGGGACATCAATGTCGTCATCATGACCGGCAATCCGGACAACAAGGCAGTTATCGAATCAATGCGCAACGGCGCCTATGATTATCTGCGCAAGCCCCTTGATCTGGACGAACTTTTCACCATGATCGACAGGGTGGAATCCCGCAAAAAGAAAACTCCCCCCACCGCAGAAGAGCCTGAAAGCGGGCAGCAGCCCTCCCCCGATGACATGATCGGTTCCCACCCGAAAATTATCGAATTGCTCAAGCATATCGGTCTGCTGTCGCGAAACCGTGTCACGGTTCTCATTCGCGGCGAGTCCGGCACGGGCAAGGAGTTGACCGCTCGCATTCTGCATCAGGCATCCTCACCCGACAAACCTTTCGTGGCAATAAACTGTTCGGCGGTGGTGGCCACCCTGTTGGAAAGTGAACTCTTCGGGTATGAAAAAGGGGCCTTTACCGGGGCGGAAAAAACCAAAATCGGCAAATTGGAGTTTGCCGGTGAAGGTACTGTTTTTTTTGATGAAATCGGCGATATGCCGCTCAATCTGCAAAGCAAGCTGCTGCGTGTTCTCCAGGAGGAGGAATTTGTCCGGGTGGGCGGCCTGGAAACAATCCCCCAGAAAGCACGCATCATTGCCGCCACCCATCGGAATCTTGAGTCCATGGTGGCGGATGGCGATTTCCGCCAGGATCTTTTCTACCGGCTCAATGTATCGCCTCTTTACATCCCCCCGCTCCGCGAACGCCGCCGGGATATCCCCTTGCTGATCAACCGCCTGCTTGTCAAGATATGCGCCAAACTGCAAAGCCAACCCGTATCGGTCAACGAGCATGCCATGGCGAAAATGATTGACTATGACTGGCCGGGAAACGTCAGGGAACTCGAAAACGTCCTCACCCGTGCTGTTGCCCTTTCCCGCGACAACAAAATTCTCGCTGAAGACATTGCCTGGCAACCGCAGATGGCGACTGGGCAAAATCCAACGATGGCAAACGATTCGACCACTCTTGCCGAGGCGGAAAAACAGCACATTGAGAATGCCCTGCTCCGCCATGAGTGGAACATTACCCATACGGCCCAGAAACTGGCCATCTCGCCCACCACGCTTCGCAAGAAAATCACCGATTTCAATATCAAAAAAGCCGGTGGGTAACATTCAGCACCTTTTTTGTTCCGGAAAATCATTTAGTTGCAACCGTAAAAATCATGAAGCCAAATACCTTCACCGCGAATCGTCTTCCGCCCGACCGGGTCCACCAGTCATTCCGGAAGTTGACGCCATCCTTGTCCAGGAATATACCTGTCTCATGAAAAGCCTGAACGCCTTCATCTTCTCCCTTCTCTTGCTTGTTCTCTTTCCGCCAGATTGCGCGGCTGCATCTGACCGTAACGACATCATCCAGTTTCACGGATTTCTCTCTCAGGGATACCTCGACAGTTCGGACAATAACTTTCTGGCCGACAGCGAGGAAGGTACCTGGCATTTCAACGAAATAGGACTGAACCTCAACGGTCGGATTAATCATCAACTGCGCTACGGCGCCCAGATCCTTTCCCGGTCCATGGGGGATTACGGCAACAATACGGTCCGGCTCGACTGGGGCCTGATTGATTATCATCTCCAGGACTGGGCCGGTCTTCGCATCGGCAAGGTCAAAATCCCCATGGGATTTTACAACACGGAACGTGATTCGGATTTTCTCCGACCCATGATTTTTCTTCCTCAAAGCATTTACGATGAAACACGCCGCGACAACTGGCTGGCCCACTGGGGCGGCGAAATTTACGGCACGGTGGCAACCGAATCCGCGGGTGATTTTGACTATCAGCTTTTTTACGGCCGGGTGAAATACGACGACGATTCAGTGGTCCATGACGCCACCCTTATCAGCATCAACAAGCGCCTGGAAGACAACCGGAACGCTCCGGTTCCCGATCCGACACTGCCCGCCCGCATCAATAATTGCGACCAGGACAATGAATATCTTTACGGAGCAAGTCTCGTCTACGCGCCGCCCATTGACAACCTGCGGCTGGGAATCAGCTATGTCAGCCAGAAAGATACCGGCTATGGCGACGGAACGGAAATCGGCACCTACAAAACCAACAGCAACTTCGTCCTTTCCCTGGAATACATTTGGCGAGAATTTATCCTGCGCACCGAATACGGTGAAAATGACCGGACCCAGACACTGCTCGACGTGACCACATTTGATGGGCCCAATCAGTCCTGGTATGCCATGCTCAGTTATGCGCTGACTGAACAGCTGACCCTGTCAGTGCTTTATGATGAATATTACAGGGACAAGCATAACAAAACATCATCCATCCATGCCAGCGGCCGCATCAACACCACTCCCTGGCGGAAAGACTGGGGATTCGGCATCCGCTATGACGTGAATGAACACTGGACCCTGAAAGGGGAATGGCATACGGTTGACGGAGTAGCACAGCTGCAGGAGTTCTTCAACCAGGATGGAACAAAGAGATACTGGCAATACGGCGCATTAAAAATATCGTTTAATTTCTGACGACTTGCGGGAATTTCATGCCCACCCATTTGAAAACAATATTTTTTCTGCTCCTTGCCCTGATTTTTTTCGGCGGCACCCATTGTGTTGCCGCCGAGATCGTTCTTGTGGTTCATAACAACAACAGCATTTCCACTCTGAGCAAAAGGAACGCGGAATTGATTTTTCTCGGCAAGAAAACTCGCTGGTCATCCGGTGACCCTGTTCATGTGGCGGTCAACAATGAGAAGGATGCCTATGACACGTTCTGCCGGGAGATTCTCAAAAAAACTCCGGGCCAATACCTTCTCTACCGGAAAAAGATGCTTTTTAACGGTTCGGGAATCCCGCCTCTGACCATGGAGAATGATGATGAGGTAAAAAATTTTGTTGCCGAATCACGGCAGGCAATCGGTTTCATCAACAGGAAATCTCTTGACACTCGGGTAAAACAGCTGATTATCATTGAATAAAATCGATGCGGTTGTCAAAATGATGCATTAGGGCGGACATGCTATGACGATCTTAAAAAATATCAGGGCAAAAGTATGGGGTTGCGTCTGGATTGCTCTGTCTGCCTATCTGCTTGCCACCCTGGCAACGTCGGTTGCCAATATCCGTATTTCCGACAGCCTGACCATTCTGGAAGAAGTTCATTTTCCCCTGGCACTGAAAGGAGAAAAGGCCTTCACCATGTTCAGCGAACAAACAAAAAACTTTGAAAGCAGCCTGCTGACGGGTGAAACCGATGACCTGGTCAAGGCCGAGCTCTTTCACAGCGAAATAATGGACCTGCTCAACGCCCAGATTCTTACGGCATCCTCCAGCAACACCCCTTCCTATCCGCACCTGCTTGCCCTGCGGGACAGTTATGAGGACTATTACACTGTTGCCTCGGAACAATACCGGATTGCCTGCAACAGCGGTGATCCTTTTGCCCAGACCCAGCAAATGCTGCGCATCGGCAAACTGCGGGCCCATCTCATAAGCGATTTCAGGGACATCGCCAACGAGCTCACCCAGCGGGTCATCGATGAGATCACAAACAACAAGACGCGAGCCGCGGACAACAGCCGACTGCTGCAGATCCTTTTTGTCGCGGTTCTCCTCGTTATCACCGGGGCGATCAACTATGTCGCCAATAACCAGCTCATCAAGCCGCTGAACCAGATGAAAATGATGATCGACAACTTTTCTCTGGGAAAAAAAATAAGCAAACCGGAGATCTGCGACGAGAAAGACGAAATCTGTCAGCTTGCCCTTTCCTTCTGGGACATGACCGAAGAGTTGAAAAAAATATCGGTATCCAAGGAATACCTGGACAGTATCATCATGTATATGTCGGACAGCCTGATTGTTCTTGCCACCAACCTCACCATTTCACAGATCAATCAAGCCGCCTTGAACCTGCTGGCCTACGAGGAAAAAGATATTCTCAACCAGCCCGTGCATCGCCTTCTCGCCCCGTCGGGTACGTTCATCCACACGGTTTTTGATGAACTGTGCCAGGGCAAATCAATCACCAACATTGAACTCAACCTGAAATCCCAAGACAAGGAAACCATTCCGGTTCTTTTTTCCGGCACCCCCTTCTACACCGCAACAGGACAAATTGAAGGAATAATCTGTTTGGCCCGCGACATCCGTGAGCTCAAGGAAGAACTGGTCAAAACGGAAAATATATCCAACTATGACCCCTTGACCAGCCTGCCCAACCGCACCATCATGCAGGACAGACTTACCCACGCCATCAGAAGCGCACGACGCTACCACCGGATGGTCGCAATACTCCTGTTGAGTATCGACGACCTTGTTCGCATCATCGATACGAGCGGCCATGACGCAGGGGATCGGATTATCGTGGAAATTGCCGGCGCCATCCGCTCCACCATCAGGGATACCGACACCCTGGCGCGGATGAAAAAAGACCGGTTTGCCGTCATCCTGGGCAATTTGAACGACAAAAATGACGGTTATCTGGTGGCGGAAAAAATCATCAAGAAAATTTCACAGCAAGCCGCTGTTGCCGCGAGTGAGGCCATTGCCGTCAGCGCGGGAATCGCCTACTTCCCGGATGACGGAGCAAAGGCCGCGGAGCTGATCGAAAAGGCCGCTCTTCTCATGTCCCGCGACCGGAAAAATGAAAGATAATGGCCGGGTAACAATTCCCGCCGCCAGAAGCTGATCACCCGGTCACCAGAAACTGACCGCACGGTCATCAACCGGCGGTGAAATCGCCGCTCACCCCTTTCTTCCGCACCCTTTCTTCCACAAAAAAGCCAAACGAATCAAGGCTGTTAGACACTTTTCCCATCATGTTTCGCTCAACCTCCACGTTGTGGCACCGGAAATGCTATTCCCCTGACAAGTGCGGCAAATTGTCGCAGTGACATTTTGCCGCACTTACTCACACATGGCTGCTCCTTTAGCGGAGCTGAACACTTCAAAAAAATGATGGAGGATTGTTAAATGAAGAAGACCAGGAAACTGATTTCAGCGGCGGTTGCCTTAGGCGCGCTGGCCACTTTCAGTGTCGCCCAGGCGGGAATCATCACCGAGTGGGACCAAAGCAACGTGACGCCCCGCACCCCCACCAACATCGCCGATCCCGGCTTTGTATTCGACCAGTACAACTACGTTGAGCCGGGCTATCTCATTGACCCGATCACCGGCGCGGTTTCCGCCGGCGGATTCATGCCGAGCGGCTGGGCCAAGTACAGTGGCGGTTCAGGGGCCATTTCCAATGCGGCGGGCACCGTGGTCGGCGCCATGACCTGGAAGGAAAGAGACACCCAGGGACCCGGTTTAAGCATCGTCACCGGCGACGATGTTACCGGCGACAACTGCATCATGTCAGCCGGCTGGAATCCGGATTCGACCGTGGTGCTGGACGGTTCCGGCAACGATATCACCGAGATGAGCGACTGGTGGGGTATTGACAAAAAACAGTGTTCCGATCCCTTTCAGTCAAGCAAGCGTTTCAAAGTCGTCAGTTACCTCCTTGACACTCCGGTCGACCTGAACTTTAACGTAGCCAACAACGGCCAGACCGAGCTCTACCGGCTCCTGATGAAATTCGGCAACCAGACGGGCAACAGGGTCACCGGTTTCACCATGCAGGTCGGCTTCCTTGATGCCGCCGGCAACTTCACCGAGGCAGGAGCGAGTGACGGTCTTTCCTTTGCGGCCCGCAGCGGCGCAAGCTACGACTATATCGTGCCGACCACCAGCGACATCATGAAACAGGGCGAACTTGACGCCCTGCAGGCCCACGGGCTTTTCGGCGCGCCGGATCAGCACCATACCAGCTACGGTTATTTCAACCCCTATGTCCGCGCCACCTTCCTGATGACCGCCAACCAAACCCATATCGTCGCCTCCGACATGTCTGCCGTGCACACCGATCTCTTCGGCGAATGGCTGCCCTCCAGCAACCTGAAAGGCGGACTTTATTTTGACGCGGACGGCATTATTTACACCGACAACATCCTCATGGCCAGCTGCCCGGGCAACTTTGACGAGACAGCAGGTCAAAGCGGCGTCGTCAGCGCCGAGTGCGACCAGGCATGCGTTGACAACCTCGGCTGCGACGCCCCCTGGGTAACCTACCGTGAATCCGTCAATATCACCGCCAACGCCGACGGCACCTGGAACATTCCCGCCGTGGTCGGCACCGATATCCGTCAGCCGATTGCGCTGACCGCGGCCGAACTCGACGCCATCAAAGCCAACCCGGCCTGGTCTTCGGCCGACATCGACGACCTGGCCAACGTCAACATCAATGCCTTCCTGAACGTCGGCGATCTCCCCCAGGGCAACTTCACCCTGCGCATCACCCCGACCTTTGATGCAACCACCGCCACCACCGAACCGGGTACCTCAGCCCCGTCGGATTTCGTTATCACCATCAATGCGCCGAACACCGTTATTCCTTAAGCGCAAAAACAGTTGAGCAAACCTAATTAACCGACGAAAAATAAAATTTTATCGATATACCGGAGGATATACAATGAAAGCAGCAAAAATACTCATCCTGGCGATTCTTCTCGCTTTCACCACGATAGGAATGGCGCTGGCAGCGGGATCCGTCAAAATGAATGCTACCACCACAGTCTCCGCTTCAGTAGAAAACACCAGCGACAGCAGCGTGTATGCCGCGGTAAAAATGATGGCGTATGACAAGGTTGGAACAGCAGTTGCCCATCTGTGCAAGGATGTCTATCTGCGCAGCAACACGACAACCCCGGTCAGTTTCACCTGGCAGGCGCCCAACTATGAAACCGGCCTTTACTGGACCGCCAAGGTCGACAAAACCGCGGACTGCGGCACCCATGATTATGATGACCGCGACAGTGACAGCGACAGCGACGGCGACTCCCTGCATTTCGACAGCGACAGCCATTAATAAGCACCTTGCCTTCAATCCAACGAATGCATGGCAAAACGACATCACATCCTGATGTTTGCCTTTATCGCCCCTCACCGGAATTATGCAGATCCCTGCCCGGTGAGGGGCGCCCCGCGGAAATCATGCAGGAGACCAGGCATGAATAAAAAATATGACGCACCGGCATGCTACTCGCTCTTTTTCCTTATCAGCGCATTTTTTGCCCTGATCATCCTCCGCTATCCAGTGGCCTATGTCTGGGCCACCTATGAGGATCTCCTGGGGGAATGGACCCAGTTCTCCTTCTTTGCCATCGCCTTTTTTTTCTCCGCCCGACTGGCCTTGTCAGGATCACGCTTTCGCATTTTTTTTACCGCTCTCGCCCTGGCCTGCCTTTATGTATGCGGGGAGGAAATTTCCTGGGGCCAAAGACTGTTTGACGTTGCCACCCCGGATTTCTTCAGCCGGCACAACCTGCAGCAGGAAACCAATCTCCACAACTTTTTCACCGGCCCTTACAGCACGACCTTAAAACGGCTCATCGAACTGCTGCTGGCCGGAGGATTCATCCTTTACGGCATCCTCTACCCTTTGCAACTGCGGAAGGGCCGGAAACCGGCGCTTCTGCTCACCCGCCTCGGCGTTCCGGCGCCACCGCTTTCTCTCTGGCCTTTTTTTGCCGCCGCCGCCCTGTTCGAACTGCGCATTTTCTCCTTCAACGAAGCCGAAGTCGCCGAAATACTCCTCTCCCTGACACTTGCCATTATCAGCCTTTCTTATTGGCAAAACCACGGATCGGCACGACAAACGCTCAGTTCCGGGCCGGCACCACAGGCCATGGCCATCATCCTGCTCTTTGTTCTCGGAACGGGACTCGGCGCCACCGCCACCGCCGTCTGCTACCAGGTTCCCCGTCTGCGGGCCGATATGGAGCAAAGACTGGAAGGAGGGATCAGAAAATTCGGTGAAAGATACGGCCGTTACGGCAGCTGGCAAAATGCCGCAGGTCTCTATCAGCGTCTGCATGACAAAAAACCGCAGAACATTGAGATACTGCGCAGTCTCGCCGCCTGTTACAAGCAGATGGGCAGGGACGACAAATTTACTGAATTAACCACCAAGGCGATCCGGCTTGATATGACCAGATACGGCCGCAACCCCGAGGATGTCCAGATCAATCTTTCCCTGCGTGCCACCTTTCAGCAGGCCGGCTACCGGGACAAGGCCGATTTCCATCTGCAAAAGGCGTTGACGGCCGGCAAAAACCAGGTCCGCCTGGAACCCTATAATGCCGGGGCCGCTTACTGGCTTGCCAGATCCTATCTGGCTGCCGGCGACATGGACAGCGCCCTGCGCGAAATGGAAAAAGCGGTCTATCTGAAACCGGAATCAACCCTTTACCAAAAAACCCTTGCCCGGCTCACCCTGCGGCAGAAATACGGACCGGACGAAGAAGAAACGGGAATCGAGGGCTGATGGTTACTGCTCCAGCAAATTTTTTAACAAGCCGCGACCAATTTCCTCAATCGCCTTTTTTTCAAGCGTGCGGCTGTCGATCGTGACCTTGGGCTTTTGCAAGTCCCCCGCCATTTTCAGCTTGATCGTGGTTCGTCCCTGTTCATCGGCCAGATAGCGGACAAGGGATGTCTTGCCGACAAGCTTCTCGCTCATTTCAGGTGACAAGGTAAGGACAAGAGGGAGGTCAAGTCCGGCATCAAGACCGATTCTGCCGTCCGCCCGCATATCGACATCCCGGCCGTCCATGGCGCTTGTCAGCAGCACGTCGCCCCGGCTGATCCGCAGATTGCCGCTGTAATCGTTGAAGACCAGCGTGCGCAGTTCGTTAGTCCCCAAGGCATCGGCAATGGAATGGAAAAAAGGTGAATTTTCAATGCGCCCTTCAGCCAGGCTGAAATCCCCCTTTCCGGTCAACTGTTCGCGTATTACCGGCCACTTACTGCCTGATCCCGCCCAGGTGAGCTTTGTGGTCAAAGCGCCGAAGAGCTTCTCCCTGATGGTGGGAAAAAAAATCGGCTGCAACCGGGCAAGCTGAACGGCCTTGAGGTCCAGATCACCTTCATAGGCCGGTCCGGAATCATTGAGATCAACGGCAAAAGCGCCGGCCACCGTGCCCTCGGCGGTTTTGAAGGTCAAATCGTCCACCGTGAAAATTTTTTTTTCCAGCCGATAGACAAAATGCAGATCATTCATCGCAAGCCCCTGATAAAGCGCCTCGGCAATATCGACCTGGCCATGGGCAAAGAGACCTGCCGGCAGTTTGTCGCCGATTGCCCGGGGCGGTGACTTGCGGTCATTGCCGGGAGAAGGCGTGCCGCCTCTTTCAGCTTTCTTTTTTTTGCCTTTTTTTTCTTTTTCCCCACGAAGTTTGGTGATCGCCGGCAGTTTGTCGATATTGAGCCGGGGACTTGCGAGATTTACTTCCACATCCGGAGTCTGCGGATAATTGCCGATTAGGGCCGACACCGTTGCCTTTTCCTCCTGCAAAGCGACATCACAATTGATTGCAACCCGTTCTTGATCAAAATCCACTGTGCCCCGCAGCTGCGGCTCCACCCCCTGATACCGGGCCTTGAGTTCATAGCGGCCGTCACCCGTGAAGCGGAGCGCATTCATCCCGCCGGACAAATCGATCCCGACGTTGATATCGGCCGTTGCCTGAATCGCCGGCAGCGCACCCTTTTCATCACGAAAGTCAAAGAGGGCGTCACGCAGCAAAACCCTGTCCAGTGTCACGGCAAGGGGCGGGGCCGCAGCGCCGGCAGGGACCTGGGTTTTTCCGGCTGATTTACCTTTTTCTTTTTTCCCGCGCAGCGCCGGGGTTTGGAAATTGAAATTGCCTTGTTTATCACGCCAAATACGCACGACGGGCTTGTCCAGAGTGATCTCCGTCAGGACGAGCCTCTTCTCCAGCAGGGGCATGAGATCATAACGCAGGACACATCTTCCGACCGAAACAAAATCCTCTTTGCCGTCCATCTCCTTGACGGTGAAATCCGTCACCTCGATGCCGTGAAACAGGCTGACATCGATGGAACCGATGGCGACATCCCGACCAAGGGCCTTCCGGACCTGGGGCAGCAGCATTTCCGCAACTTTCTCGCCGCTCAGAAAATACCCGACGAAAACGGACAAAGCGCCAACGGCCAGCAAAACGACGATCACCAGACCGCCAAGGATCTTCACAACAATTTTCATGGCAAGGCTCCTCGCGTGTTGTTCCGGCACTTTTGGAGATTTTCGAAGCCCTCTTTTTTTGTATTATCAAAAATCAGCTACAAATTATCAATTGCTTTTCGAATTTCCCGCCATTGACTGTCAAGCCGCTTGGCCGATACCGGAAAGGCGGTTTTCAGCTCCTGGGCAAAAAGAGAAACCGTGAACTCTTCAACCATGAGCGCAAAATCGCCCACCAGTTTTCGCTGTTCCGTGGTCAGTTCGGTGAGCCCAAGGAGTCGTGCCAGCCTTTCCCGGTGAACGGCGAGCTGCACCGCCTTTTCTCCGTCCTTGGCCGGATTATGGGTTTTCCGCTCCATGCGGATGCGGATCGCTTTGAGATAACGGGGAATACGGGCCAAGTCCGCCTCGCTGATCGTGAGCAAAAATCGACCGGGCAGAAGATGCGCCACCTCCTGTCTGAAAAAAAGGCAATCTTCGACAGTGATGCCCGGTTTCGGCTTGGTCCGGCAGGCCTGCTCCATCTCGGCAATATAATCAAGCAGCGCCCGTCTTTCCCGCAACAGCTCAATGACCTGATCCACCAACCGCCGGGCGGCCGGATAGAGTCCCTGCTCCTGCAAACGGGCCACTGTTTGCGCAAACTCGTGCCGACTCGGGACAACGTCCTGCCGGCAGCCGAAAATCTCGGTCATGACAAACTGGATGAGGTCGCAATTGAACTCCTCGTGGGAGGCGATCCCTTCATACAGTGCCCAATGGGAACGAGGCAGGGCCACGTCTTTCTGCAGGGCCTTGCACTGTTTGCCGAAATGCAGCATGTACAGGGCGCGCAGGCCGCCGGCATTCTTTTCTGACCGCACCCTTTCTCCGGGGAAGAGACGCAGGGCCACCCGGCCGTCTTCTTCCACGAGCCCCGGATAGGCGAAACCGGCAAGCCTGCCGCTTTTGTCCTTGACGGCGATCCGCTGGGGTAATTCGGCAAAATCCCAGTCCGTCACCCCGTCCTTTTCCCACACTGCGCGCAACGCGGCAAACTCCGGCGCACCGTCGACCTGGGGCGTGGTTTTGGCAAGGGAGGCATACTCGCGCCCCTGTTCCACGGTTTTGCCCACCCCGTCCAGCAGCTCGTAACGAATTTTCAAATGGGGGGGAAGGGCGTCCCTGGCCCAAAGGCTGCGCTCGATCCGCAGCCGAAAACGGCGGTACAGGAGCTCTTCCAGCTGGTCATACAGTGATCCTTCGTAGAGGCACAACCGGTCGAACAGCTCGGCCGCGGTTTGCGGGATGGGAATCAGGTTGCGTCGGATGGACTTGGGCAGTCCTTTCAGGAGAAGAACTATTTTTTCACGCAGCAAACCCGGCACCAGCCACTCAAATTTTTCCGGCTGCACATGGGTGGCGAGATCAGCCGGGATCTTCACCGTCACCCCGTCGTTTTCCTGACCCGGCGCAAAGGAATAACTCAGGGGAAAAGTCAGTTCACCGCAATGCATGTTCCGTGGATAGTCGGCCAGTTCATCGGACTCCGGCGGCTGCCTGAGGATATCCTCCTCCCGCATCAAAAGAAAATCGTCCCCTTTTTGCTTCACCAGCCGGGCAAGGGCGGCCCGGTCAAAGATATCTTCAGGCAGCCGTTTATCGTAAAAATCAGAAAGCAGAAAATCATCCACCAGAATGTCACGGCGGCGCATGCGCTCTTCCAGGTCGGCCAGGCGGGCGATGAGCTGCCGGTTCTTTTCCAGAAAGAGGAAATGGCCCCCCAGATCCCCCTCCACCAGGGCCGCCTGGATAAAAATCTGCCGGGCCTCCTGCGGATTGATCGGCCCGTAATTGACCTTGCGGCCCGCCTCGATGACCAGCCCGAACAGGCTCACCGCGGCAAGGGCCGCCACCTTGCCCTGTTTTCTTTCCCAGTGGGGCGCCGAATAGCTGTAGCGGCAGAGTCCGCCGGCCAGCGGTTCAAGCCACTGCGGTTCGATGGCCGCCACCGTCCTGGCATAAAGCCGGGAGGTCTCGACCAGCTCGGCCGCCATGATCCACTGCCCCGCCTTGTTGAACAAACCGGAACCGGGAAAGATCATCAACTCCTTGCCCTGGCCGCCCTGGTAAATATTCTTTTCCTTTTTCAAGCCGATGTTGCGCAGATTTCCGGCAAGAACAGCCTGATGAATGGCGTTGTATCCCTTGCCGTAATCCCGCTGCGGACCGCTCTCATCTTTTGCCAGACACGAGGATTTGAGAAAAAGGTGACCCATCTTCTTGCTGCCCGCCGTGGCAAGCTGGGACCAGATCTGTTCATGGATGTCACGCCATTCCCGCAGTCGCTGGTAGGAAAGAAAATTCTTTTTGCAGAAACGGCGCAGTGCGGATCTGCTTTTTTCGTTGCCGACCATGCTCTCGTACTGATCCCACAGATGCAGAAAAGAAAGAAAATCGGACTGTTTGGAACGGAAACGGCCATGGGCTTCATCCGCCTGTCCGGCGTTTCCCGCCGGCCTGATGCGCGGATCCTGGATGCTGAGCGCCGCGGCGATGATCACCACCTCACGCAGACAGTTGTTTTCCCGGGCGGCCATGATCATCCGGCTGATGCGCGGATCAAGGGGCAGGCGCGCCATGATCCGGCCCATGTCGGTCAGCTGCCGCTCCCTGTCAAGCGCACCGAGCTCAATCAACAGATTATACCCGTCATTGATCGCCCGAGGCATGGGCGGATCAATAAAGGGAAAATTCTTCGGACTCCCCAGATGAAGGGCAATCATGCGGAGAATGACTTCGGCAAGATTGGAGCGTACAATCTCCGGCGGGGTGAACTGGGGGCGGGCCAGGTAATGCGCCTCGCTGTACAGTCGGACGCAGATGCCCGGCCCCACCCTGCCGCAGCGGCCGGCCCGCTGATCACAACTCGCCCTGGACACGGCGGTGACCGGCAGCTTGGTGGTGCGGGCCCGCACGTTATACGAAGATATGCGGGCAAGCCCGGTATCGACGACAAAACGGATTCCCGGCACGGTGACCGAGGTTTCCGCCACATTGGTGCTGACCACGATTTTGCGGGTTTGGCTTTTGCGGAAAATACGGTTCTGGTCGGCGCCGGAAAGGCGTCCGAAAAGAGGCAGAATCTCCGGTTCCCTTTCCTTGATGCCGAACCGCGCCGCCTCGTTTCTGAAACGTTTTCCCAAAAGCTCAACCGTGTCCCGGATATCGCGTTCAGTAGGCATGAAGACCAGCATGTCACCGCCCCCGTCGCGGCGGCAGAGATCAAGAACGACATCCACCGCCTGTTCGACAAAGCCGATATCAAGCGGTGCTGCTTCGTCACCTTCGAGCGCCTGTTCTTCCAGGTAACGGATCTGCACCGGATAGGCGCGGCCGCTGACCTCGATGACAGGCGCATTGCCGAAGGCCCTGGAAAATTTTTCCGTGTCAATGGTGGCGGAGGTAATGATGAGCTTGAGATCGGTTCGCCTGTGCAGCAGTTTCTTCAGGATGCCGAGGAGAAAATCAATATTCAAACTGCGCTCATGGGCCTCGTCGATGATAATCGTGTCATAGGCGCGAAGCAACGGATCCCCCTGGCTTTCGGCCAGAAGGATGCCGTCGGTCATGAACTTGATGCGGGTGTCCGGACCGGTCCGGTCGAGGAAACGAATCTTGTAGCCCACTAAAAAAGCCGCCGTACCAAGCTCCTCGCGCACCCGTTCCGCCACCGAGGTGGCGGCGAGGCGCCGGGGTTGGGTGCAGCCGATCAATTTTGCCTTGCCCCGCCCGGCCTCCAGACACATCTTGGGTATCTGGGTGCTTTTGCCGGAACCGGTGTCACCGGCAATAACCACCACCTGATTCTCCCTTATGGCCTCGACAATTCGATTTTTTTCCGCCGCTATGGGCAGATCCGCTGGATAAGAAATTGTATCTGTCATGAAATAAATTGATAAATATTTGAAACAAACTCAGAAAATTGTTTATAATCCTAGATTGATACTATATATAAAATACATTACCATTCGAGCAGTGGAATTTTACGCAATTTTTTGATCGCCTCGCCAAAAGCCTACGTGAAGGTTTGCTCAAGCAAAGAGGTCGGCAGCACGACACCTTTTGGCGGCGACATTATTTTTATTGCTTCTACTAAGGTAGAATACGGGTGTTGGCAACTGAATTTTACCCGGCAGGCCGGTAACACCTATATTTTGTGGTGGCAGGGAATCGCACATGGCACATTGGAAAAAAAGAAAAAAAAACAGGGCCATAGACAGTTTTTCAATTCCGACAACCACAAACGTAATGCAACACAATCCCGAACCAGAGGAAATTGAAGGGGGAAAGAGCATGCCACAGGAAATGGAACATATTGAAACCGCCATCGAGGCATCACACAAGGCGGTTGTTTCCAGGGAAAAAGAGATTGGTGAAGAAGCTGAAAAACCTACCGGCCCCATTGGGCTGGATATCGGCACCAGCCATATTGTCCTGTCCCAGAACATGGGCAAGACCATCCATACCGTTAAACAGCTGAACGCCTTTTTTACTGTTCCGTACTCCAAATTCACCAAAAAAATACTGGTCGAAAACGACGTCACCTTTCTGGAGAAGCACAACCAGTTTTACATCCTGGGATATTCGGCGGAAAATTTCGCCAACATGTTCAACACCAATACCCGCCGCACCATGGAAAAAGGTTTGCTGAGCGCCAAGGAGGACGAAAGCATCAATGTCCTTCAGGCCATCATCGACACCCTGATCACCCGACCGGACAAAAGCAATGAAATCGTCTGTTTCAGTTTGCCGGGAGAGCCGGTTGACGGACTCAACTCAGTGGTTTACCACGAATCGATTCTCAAGATGTACTTGAGCAGCCTCGGCTACAAACCCATTTCCATCAACGAAGGGCTGGCCACCATCATGGCCGAACTGTCCAACGACAACTTCACCGGAATCGGCATCAGCATGGGCGGCGGCATGTGCAACATCTGCATGTCCTATCTGTCGGTGCCGGTCATCTCCTTCAGTATCCAGAAGGGCGGCGATTATATCGACTCCATGGTCGGCGTTTCCCTCGGCGAACCGGCAACAAAAATCAAAACCATCAAAGAAGGTTCGTTGAATCTTTCCCGACCGGCCCAGGATCGCATTGAAACCGCCCTCGGCATTTACTATGTTGATCTCGTTTCCAGCCTGCTCAACACCCTGGAAAAAGTCATGCAAACCAGCGACAAGATCCCGAAAATATCCAAGCCGGTGCCCATTGTCCTGAGCGGCGGCACCGTGCTGCCGAGGGGATTCAAGGAGCTTTTCGAACAGGGACTGAAAAAAGTTGACCTGCCGGTTGCCGTCTCCGAGATACGCGTCGCGTCCGATCCATTGAATACCACCGCCAAGGGCGCCATGGTGATGGCACTGTCCGAGGCAATCTGATATCGTTGCGCGAAACTTATTCCAGCCGCTCGAGCCGGGACTGAAAGCGTTCCGGGGTGATGACGGATATTTCCTGGCTGCCTATCCTGCTTTTCTGGAAATAAAATTCCACCCGCCATCGCCCCAGAGCAACATCGCTTCCGGCAAGATGGTATGAGGCTACCTGACGACGCAGATATCCGGTGGAGACCGACTCTGAATGCACCACTTTCCCATCGGGATTGATCCATTTGACCAGAATGGGAATTTCCTGACTGCCGGGCATAAAATTAACGGTGTACAGCACCGCAAGCATTGCTTCCGTTTCTGCCGGCACCCCCTCCCTGTCGCCGGTGAATATCCGGTGTTTCACCAGGTTCGCCTCGATCTCGCTCAGCCCCAGAAAAGCTTTGCCCAGATCCTTTTCCTCATTAAAAGGCGGACGGACCGTTCCAAAACCTTCCACCGTTAATCCCCAGATTTTTATTGATCTTCCCGGCCCTTCACTCTCCGCCGCGACTGCACTGCCGGCTTCCACGGCAATTGCCGCCAGTCTTTCCGGCGGCTCTTTCCGGGTCGCGGCCATTACTTTCTCAAGTTCTTGCGGGTCAAGGTGAAGGGCCCGATCAAGATTTTCGGCATCGTGGATCACTGCCCCGGAAAAGGCAACCTGCTTGAAATCGGCCCGGTTCAAATCGGCATCGGAAAAAAGAGCTTCCCGCACATCCGCCTCGCTGAGATCGGCGTCGGTGAGATTGGCCCAGCGGAAATCGGCCCCCCCAAGATTCGCCTGACGCAAATCCGCCCTGGTCAGGTCGGCGTTGGTGAAATCCACATAGCGCAGATCTGCATGGGCAAGGATCGCGTTGGTCAGATTGGCGTTGCGCAGATCAAAACGGGTGAAACGAATATCGGTCAGCAAAGCGGCGCTCAGGTCCTTCATCCGCATGGTGAAATTACTGGTCAGATTGATACCGGTGAGATTGGCCCCCTTGAGGTCGGCGCTGGTGAGATCGGCACTGGTCAGATCGGCATTGGTCAGATCGGCATTGCTGAGATAGGCGTTTTTAAGACTTGTCTTGTGCAGTTTCGCCTCCCGCAGGATGCCGTTGGACAGGTTGGCCTGATGAAGATTGGCCAGGGACAGATCAGCCTTGGACAGGTCGCAATTCGTCAGATTGGCCTTGACCAGGCTGGCCTTGTCCGTCAGCCTCGCACCTTGGAAACCGGCGCCGGTGAGATTGGCGTGATTGAGATTCGCGCCGCTCAAATTCGCGCCGGTGAGGGTCGCGTTGGTCAGATTGGCTTCAGTCAACAAAGCCCCGGTCAAATCAGCCCTGTCAAGCACCCCGCTGGTCAGGTTGGCCTGATTAAAATCAGCCTGCTGGAGATTGGCGCCAAACAGTACCGCCTGATGCAGATTTGCCCTGCCGAAACGGGTTTTCGCGCAGTTCGCCCCGTGCAGCTGGGCCTTGCTCAGATCGGCACCGGCCAGAAGTGCTCCGGCAAGATCAGCGCCGCTCAACTCGGCACCATAGAGATTCGCGCCGGAGAGGTCTGCCTCGACAAAAAGAATGCCCGCCAGTTTCGCTCCCGCCAATTTCGCCTCCTTCAGGCTCGCTCCGGAAAGATCCGCGCCGCGCAGATCGCAGGTGGCAAGATTGGTTCGATCAAGCTTGGCGTCGTGAAAATTGGTTTCCCGGACATTGGTCCCGGAAAAATCCGCGCCGGCAAAATTGGCCCCACCGGCATCCGCCCTGCTCAGATCCGCCTCCACCAGAATGGCGCCGAACAACAGGGCCTTTTTCAACACCGCGCTTTGCAGATTTGCCCTGGAAAAATCCGTCCTCGTCAGGTTTGCTTCTTCCAGATGGGCACCGGAAAAATCCGCCTTGCGAACCAGGGCATCCTGCAGGATAACGCCACGCATCCGACAACCGCTCAGATCGGCGGACTGCAAATCAGCGCCGCGCAGATTGGCACCGCGCAGATCCGCCTGGACCAGATCGGCTTTGGACAGATCGGCCTTTTCCAGATTGGCTTCCCGAAAATCCACGCCGCGCAGGTCCGTGGAAGAGAGATCGATGCCGCGCAAATCCTTTCCTTTGAAATCCCGGGATGATTGAAGAATACGGGCGACTTCAACCAAACGCCGGTATTCAGGGGATTGCACCGGCAACTTCTCAAGGGCCACCGGCCGATACCCCGGATCCACAGGGACGGGAGACTGACGGCCCGAGACAAAGAAGGCCACAAGGATGGCGACAACCGCCAGGGGGGCAACGATCAGGAACCCCTTTTTCACCCTCGAATTTTTTATCAGATTCTTCCACGGCAAGGAAACTGAACGAAGGGTTACGCCGGCCGGGGTTCCAGGGCCGGCAACAGCAACAGGTGTTCTTCGGGGCGGGGTATACGGCACAACCGCGGCCTTGCTGCCGCACTTGGGACAGGGGGCGATTTTCCCCACGTACCGCGCAGGTATTTTCTTGGCAAATCCGCAGTCAGAGCAGGCAAAAAGGGCCATGGCCGACTCCACCCTGCCCCGGTCAATCGGCACCGTCAGCCGGGACCCGCATTTCGGGCAATCGACCGACTGCTTGTTGCCGTCATCATGAATCTGACCCTGAAATCCACATTTGCAGCGAACCAACATAAAAAAAACTCAACTTTTCAATTTACGTATTGTGAAAATCATGGAAAAACCGGGCCGCTTCCGCCCACAGGATTTCCCGGCGCCATTGCACAGCCATTTTCCACTCTATCGGCTGCAACCGGTCCGGACTCAAAAGAAATAATTCAATAACTTTTGTTTGAAGTCCGAAACGTTACACAGTAAACTTTTTCTTCAATCCTCGCTCAACAGGTCACCCACCTGCAATTGTATCACGAAACCGGCGAAGGAAAGGAACACAAAAAAACAAACCAAGCAAGATCAAACAGATAGACAAAAAACAGCCAATGCCAAGCGACGATTCGCATTCACAGAAGCAGCATAATTCTTCAAGCGCGGGATCTGAAGAAAAAAACGATCAGCAGATATTGAAACAGCAGGCTATCAAATTCAAGGCCTATCAGCATACCTTTTCCAAACGCGACATCAAAAACGGCATCTCTGAAAAAAATATCGGCAAACGGCTGCGGGAAAGCAAGCAACTTGAGGACAGTTATTACAAATACCTCAAGGAACTGGAAAAAAACCCGAACAAAAAAATCATTTTCCCTTGGGAAAATCCTTACAAGAGGATGATTTTCCTCCTCACCTACTGGACGCCGCGCTTCTTGCAATGGATATCGGTGACGGTCTTTTCTCTTTTGCTGCTCAACACCATACCCGGCCCAACCCAGCATATCGTAGAATTTTTCATTGCCCGCACCATCTATGATACCGCCCCCATCCAGCGGCTGCCGGAAAGCCTGGCAACCTATGCCCATTCCGCGCAAATAATCGATAGCCGCGGCGCGGTCATCAAATCATACGGCAAGCGGGAACTGACCGAGGAAATACCCGGCGCGGCAAAGATGGCACTGCTTGCCTGCGAGGACCATTACCTGTTGCCCCATCCGAAGAACCCCTGGCACGTCAACAGCTTTCTCATCCATGCCGGGGTCAGCTGGGTCAACCTGGCAGGCGCGATGAAAGACACCCTTTTCGGCAACCCCAGGGGCGCCAGTACCATCGTCATGCAAAATGCAAAAAAAATCCTCGGCAACTCCGACCGAACCGTCGCCAACAAGCTGGAGGAGATTATTATCGCCTACATGATGGTTGCCAAATTCGGCAAGGACAAAAACCTCGATTTTTATATCAACACAGTGCCGGTGGGCAGTAACATTTACGGCTTCAGCTCCGCGGCCCGCAGCTATTTCAAAATGGAACTGTCGGAATTGTCCCTGCAGCAGCTGGTGGCGATCTCCTCCTTTATCCCGAACCACAATCGACAGCTGGCATTTTATCAGGTGGTGAGAGGGAAAAACTTTGAGCAACTGGACGCAAGCCAGCTCCGCCATGCAAAAGAGGCGATCAACAAAATCAATCTCGCCCTTGCCTACCTGCGCGAACAGGAGGAAATCTCCGCCGAACAATATCTTCAATGGCGTCTTAGCGATGAAGAATCGATCCGCGACATCGGCTTCCGGGAGTACCGTTCCCCTCTCTACGGGGAAGAGGAATGGACATCATGGAACGTCATCAAGGAGGTCTCCTCCCGCACCTACATGCTCGACGGCCGCCGGATAAGCGGAGCGGAGCTGATGCTTGACGTGCGGGGCGACGTGGTGGTGGAAACCGCCGTCGACCTCGACGTTGTGGAAAAAAGCAAGGAGTTCATCGTCTCATATCTGAACAGTCCCGGATATCAAAAAATTCTCCAGCAGCGAAACGCCGACACCTGGAAAAAGGATCGGGAACGGTATGAGCAGAAAAAACAGATCCCGCCCTACACCGATTTCAAGGGCTTCATGGAAAACCTCTACCAGAACGTCAATGCCGGCCTGATCATCGTCAACCAGTCGGGAGAAATCATCTCCTATGTGGGAGGCAAGGAATTCATTCTCGGCGGGCTTGACATCCCCCTCGACGAAGGGGCCGAACCGATCATCATTGACCTGATGAACAAGCAGGCAACCCTTACTCCGTCCTCAACCATCAAACCGGTTATCGCCTATTTCGCCATGACCGACAACCAGGCGAATCTGCAGACCTTGCTGGCCGACAAACCGATGGAATACAAGTATGTGGAAAGCGCGGGCAAAGAGGTCTGGCTGCCGCGCAACTGGTTTCCGTATGACCAGGAACACTTTCTGGGGCGACAGTACTCCCTGCTGGAGGCCCAGGTGCTTTCCGTCAACACCATATTTGCCCGGCTTTATGCCAACAAACGGATCAGCAGCGCACTCCTGCTTGCCTTTGACCGCATCGGTCTGCGCTACAACAGGGACGACGCCCGCTTCTGGCCATTCGGCATCGGCGCATCCGACGTGCCGGTTCAGCAATGGCTGGGTGTTTACAATGCCTTTCTGGACGGCAATTTCCGCGAGCCCTCCTTTGTCAAGCGCATCCTGGTTGACGGCCAGGTTCTCTTTGAGCGGCATCGTGAACCCGTCGGCCGCACCATTGCCCTGTTTGACTCGAAAAAAGAAAGGGAGGACGAAATGCGGGCCCTGTATGAGGTGTGCAACCGGGGCACCGGTGCCGGCATGAAAACGGAATTCCCCTTTCACAAGAATCTGGTCTCCGGCAAAACAGGCACCGCCCCCCAGGGCCGGTCCTCCCTTTTTGTCAGCCACTTCAACCCCTACCAGGACCGGCAGGGCCATGCGGAAAAAAACATGACCATGATCGTCTTCATGACCACCAACAGCGGCGGAGTCACCAGCATCGGCACCTCGGCCCAGGGTCCGGTCAAAATAGCGGGTCAGATCTATCATCATCTTTTTGAAAAGGAATTGCGAAACATGATGGATGAGGAAATTGAAAAAGCCAAACGATCCAATCCCCATTTTCGCAACAACCATATCTACTGGGCCAATGTCGACCGTTATATGAAACGGCTGTTCGAAGAAAAATCAGGAAAAGAGTATATTCACGACAGCATTTTCGGGGTCGACATGTACCAGGAAGCCCTGCAGCAGATATTAAACAGCACCAACCAGATCTATACCGGCAGAGACGACCTTTTCAACGAACTGGTGCGCTATTACACCAATCAGGAAAAAATTGTCAAAATCAACTGATGCGGATTGACAATTGACCGACGAAAATGGTTAATTGAGGTTCGTAATGATGTCAGAAGAGCCTGAGAACCTTGGAAAATCGGCGCCGATACGGCACTTTTGCAGCAAAGTCTCAATCCATATCCAACCCGTGATCGGATACGGTGAAACAAAACAACTGTTTACTCTCAATCCAGAGGACGCAACATGAAAATAGGACGCAACGATCCCTGCCCATGCGGCAGCGGTCAAAAGTATAAGCGATGCTGTTATGGAAAAGTTGATTTCAAACCTGCTCAGGGTCAGCCGCAACCGCAGGTAACCCTGAAAAGCGAGATTGAAAAACTACAGGAATCCGCCGTTAATAAAGAAAAAATGGTGAAACCCCTTGGCGTTTTCATTCTTCTTTCCACCGAGGACGGTGACGGTTGGCTGCTGGAAATAAGCGAGATGGACGCTGTTCAGGTGGCTGACAAGGGAACAAAAATCGATGTGGATCTCGATGAAAATCCGGAAACCATTGAAATCAACTGGACCCATCGTTTCGGTATCCGCCGGAAAAAATTTATCACCACGGCCTATGCCGATGACAAGGAAACCATCTGGGAAGACTATCCGGCCCATTCTATTTTTGCAGCTATTCAACGTGTCCGCAAAAAATTCCCCAAGGAACTGTTGAACAGTATTCATTTAAACGAAGATGATATGTCCGTCGGCCGGGCGTAGTACGGCCTGCGCGGAGAAATCGGTGAAAAAACACTTTCCGGACATCAGTGGTCTGCGTTTTTTACCGATGGTCGGCATACTGGCGGCAATTTTTTCTTCCGCCAGTGTGCCCGGCAGAACCCTCTTCTTCCTGAACCTCCACCATTTCGACAAAATTCTTCATGCAACGGCATACGCCGCTCTTGCCGCCAGCTGTATCTTTGCCTTTCGCTTGCAGGTTAATAATGCCCGATCGCGGCTCCGGACAAGCGGCCAGGTGGCTGCCATGTGCCTCCTGTGCGGCGTCATGGAAGAATTTTATCAGCATTTCATTCCGAACCGGGTCATGGATCGCAAAGACGTTTTCGCCGACATGATCGGCGCCATGGCGGTGGTGGCGGCATGGAACATCAGGGCATATCTTCAGCGCAAAGAGTAGCGGTCGTGGCAAAAAAAATCATATCTTTCAACAATGACGCTTGCGCTGCGGGGACGCCAAGGCCGGGATGTCATTTCGTTGCGACGGATTAGGGGGCTGAGTCCGAAAACAGATGGCTCTTCGATTTTTTCCCATGGCGCTGGTCATGGCGGCAATCTTCCTGCTCTCCCACACTCCGGGGAACAATTTTCCGGCCGCCGCGGCAGGCGTTGATAAACTGTGCCATGCCGTGGCATACGCCACGCTTGGCGCCACCTTCCTCTTTGCCCTGCATCCCCGTGTCCGCAACAGAAATTTTTTACCGACCGCGGCAGTCGTGGTCCTTTTCTGTCTGCTTTACGGAATCACGGATGAATTCCACCAGTCCTTTATTCCCGGTCGTTTTCCGAGCCGGCTGGATATCGTGGCCGATACGTTCGGCGGGCTACTTTCCGTTTTCTGCTGGCAGTGGTGGCGGAACAGGCGGCGCAGCCGGATGAGTCCCATTGCCGACAGCCGATGAACGGACTCTTTTTTCCGGATCAAAATCCTCGAATTGTTCAAGATAAAGACTGGCCAGACAGGCGCATTGCAGGGGAAAAAGCAGATACTGGAGAATTGCCAGGGGTGGAATGACTGTTGCGGCAACGGCAATAACAAAAACCGGCACAACGGAAATCATCAGCAGAAAGACAAGATGCATGAAAAAACCCTTTTCATTCACCTTGTGTCGGCTGGCCCGCATGGCGTCCCGGAGAGAAAGATTTTTTTCCGCCATCAAGGGCAGCACATACAGCCACCAGACGGAAAGCACGATCCCAGGCAATAAAAAGAACAAGCAGCCGAGAAGAATAAGCAGTCCCATGAAAAAAATCGGGAAAAGTTCGCCGAATCGTCTCATTCCAGCAAAAAGGTCATTAAACTCGCACCCCTTCCCCGTCCTGAGCCACTGCAGCATAAGCAGCATGTACCCGCCCATCAGCGGGCCGGCAAGCAGCCCCAGGGTCACCGAACAAAGGAGCTGAACCAGCAGTCCGCCGACAAAAAGAACCACCAGCTCTTCCTGCATCATTTCCATCATGTTCTTCAAATGGGCCTGAAAATTCATACCTTTGCAAAAACTCCCCACATTTGATTTTCAGAAAAAAAAATTTCCGACCACTCATGCACGGAACGCATGCACTTTTTCTGAAGGACAAAACAAATACTTCTCGTTTCTTTCATTTTTTTCTGGACAACCAGGCACCCCTGTCATATATTTAATTAAATACTTAATCTTTTCCGATTACAAGGAGTATACCCATGCCACTTTACGAATTTCGTTGCCAGCAGTGCAAAAACCTTTTCGAGTCGCTTTTGAGCTCAAGCTCGGCGGAAGCGCTTGCCGAAGTGAAATGCCCGAAGTGCGGCAGCGCCGACGTGAAAAAAACCATTTCCGCATCATCTTTTCGCCTTGCTTCCAGCAGTTCCGGTCCGATCAAACCCATGGGCGGCTGCGTTTCCAGGGGAGGTTTCTCCTGAGCGTGACACCCTCGGCCGGTCGGCCGATGTTTTCCCTCCTCAACCTGCAACGGAATCAGATTTCCCACTGGTTCCGTTGCCTTTTTCAGATTTCGTCACGCCCATCTTCTGTCGCGCCACTCGCATCCGGCATCATCAGAAATCAATCCTGAAGCTGTACACTCCCTCCTCCAGCTGACTTTCCATTTTGTAGCCGGAATTATTGAAAATCGCCTGCATCCGTTTATTTTCCCGCAGCACCTCGGCGGTAAAGCCGGAAATACCGTTCCGTTTGGCAATGGTAATCAGATGGCGGAAAAGAAAGGAGCCGATATGCAGGTTCTGCCACTTGTCACGGATGACAAAAGCCACCTCGGCCCGGTTGGTCCGCTCATCCAGGTAATAACGGCCCACCGCGACAATTTCATCGCCTGACGCCTCGGGCACGGTGCCGACAATGGCAACGTCCTTGCGGTGATCAATGTAGACAAAATTCTGGATCTGACTGTGCTCAAAGCGCTTGCTCTGGGTCATGAACCGGTAATAAACGGTTTCACGGGAAAGGTCATAAAGAAGATCACGCATGAGCGGCTCATCCGTGGGATGAATGGGCCTGAAATTGATCTGGGTGCCGTTATCGAGGAGAAAGGATGTCTTCATCTCCTCCGAGGCGACCACCAGCTTGTCGCCCACGGAGGCGAAATCCGGCTTGACGTATTTTGCCTCAATCGCCTCCTTGAGCAGCTGTTCCCGGAATTTCGGATGGGCAATGCTGATCAGGGCCATGGTCCTTTCCTGGATGTTTTTCCCGTGCAGATAGGCGATACCGAATTCAGAGACGACATAATGAATCTCGCCCCTGGAGGTGGCCACCCCGGCCCCCGGACTGAGACGGGAAACGATACGGGAACGCGCCCCCTCGTCGGCGGTGGAGGAAACGACGATAATCGGTTTCCCCCCTTTCGAGCGGGCGGCCCCACGGTTGAAATCAACCTGGCCGCCGATGCCCGAATAAAATTTGCCGCCGTCGGAATCGGCGCACACCTGACCGGTCAGATCAACTTCCAATGCCATATTGATGGAAACCATCTTGTTCTGTCGGCTGATGACATGCACGTCATTGACATATTCCGTCGGTCGGAAGGAAAAGATCGGGTTGGCGTTGACAAAATCATAAAGCTTTTTGGTTCCCATGCAGAAACTGGTGACGATCTTGCCCTGGTCCGTGGTTTTTCGCGCGCCGGTCACCGCCCCTGATTCAATCAGTTTGATGACGGAATCGGTTATCACCTCGGTATGGATCCCCAGATCCTTCTTTTCGGTCAGATAAAACATGCAGGCCGCCGGAATGCGACCGATGCCCGGAATGCGACCCAATCCGAATTCAACGGTGGAGCCGTTTTCAATCAGGGAAGCAATGTGCTGACCGATCTTTTTGGTCACTTCATTGACAGGCTTTGACGGCCTCTCAATCAGCGGGATATCAGCCGGTACCAGGATATCGATGTCATAGATGTCAAGCAGGGAATCACCATGGGTCCAGGGCATCTGTTTATTTACCTGGGCAATGACCAGGGAACCGTTTTCCGCGGCGCTCTTGACGATATCAACCGAGATGCCGAGGCTCACCTTGCCGAGCATGTTCGGTTCACTGACATGGATCAGCACCACATCAAGCGGCAGCTTTCCCGACTTGAACAGCTCCGGAATATCGGAAAGGAGCATGGGCGTATAACTGCCCATCCCTTCCTGAATCAGTCCCCGCACATTCTGACCGATAAAAAAACTGTTCACCGTGAAGCTGTCGGCATATTTCAGATCGGCATAGCGGGCATCTCCCTTGGTCAGGAGATGCACGATTTCCACATCGGCCAGATCGGCGGCCCGGTCGGTCAGGGCCGCTACCAGGAGCTGAGGCTCTCCGCAGCCGGTGCCGACAAAGACACGCTGGCCGTTTTTGATATGAGAAAGCGCCTTTTTGGGCGTGTTGATCATATCCGCGTATTTTTTCTGCCAATCCGGATCAAATTCAACTCTGGTTTGCTGCATCATATTTTCAACCTCGATGTGGTCTTGCTGGTCGGGCTACGCGTCGTGCCGGTCTTCTTGACCTGATGCGTCGGACGCATCAAATTGGTTTCAGGGTCATGCGGGCGTCGGCCACCACTGCTTCCGCGCCGATTCCGCCGACAATGAAGGGATTAATGTCAAGTTCAAGGATCTGCGGAAAATCGGTGGTCAACTGGCTGATCCGCTGAAGTCCGCCGGCAATGGCCTCCAGGTCCACCCCCTGCTGGCCCCGTTTCCCTTTCAGGATTTCGTAGGATCGGGTGGCAAGCAGCATCTGCATCGCCTCATCCGAGGTGATGGGGGCCAGGTGGAACGTCACATCCTTCATCACCTCGACAAAAATGCCGCCGAGGCCGAACATCAACATGGGGCCGAACTGAGGATCCCGGCTCATGCCGATAATGACCTCAAGACCGGGGTCCACCATTTCCTCCACATAAACCCCCTTGATATGGGCACCAGGGGCCTTCTCGCGGATGCGGAGCATCATCAGATCATATGCATCGCGAACCTTTTCCGCCGAGGCCAGGTTGAGCTGCACCCCGCCGAGATCCGTCTTGTGCACCACATCCGGCGAAACGATCTTCATGGCGGTGGGGAAACCGACTCGTTTGGCGATCTCCACCGCCTCGTCCACGGTGGTGGCGAGCCGTCCCTCCGGGATCTTAAAACCATAGGCCTCAAGAATGCTCTTTGACTTCACCTCGCTCAACTGCAAACGGTTCGTCCGCTGCTGGCGGATGATAATGCGCTCCACCCTGCGCCGGTTCACCGGGAAACGGGTAACGATGCGCGGCGGTCTCTGTTGCCAGGAGGCATAATCATACATGGCTTTCAGGGCAGACACCGCCCGTTCGGGCGAATCGTAATCCGGCAGACCGGCGCCGCCCAGTTCCCGTCGGCCCGGCATCACTCCTTCTCCCCCCATGAATGAGGCGAAAACCGGTTTCTTGCCGTCAAGCTTGGCGGCAATGGCCCGCGCCGTTTCCGCCGGCCGGGTCATGGCCTGGGGGGTGAGGATGACGATAATCGCATCCACCGCATCGTCTGCCTGAGCCGCCTCAATGGCCGCGACGTAGCGTTCGGGATCCGCGTCACCCAACACATCGACGGGATTGCCGGTACTGGCGGCCCCGGGAAGTTTCGCCCCCAGGGCATTGGCAATATTACGGTCAAGCTCCGCGACCGTGAGTCCGGACTTTTCCACCGCATCAGCCACCATGGTGCCGGGGCCGCCGGCATTGGTAATGATGAGCACCCTTTTGCCCTTGGGCAGCGGCTGCATGGAAAATGCGATGACGAAATCAAAAAGATCCTGAAACGTGTCGGCCCGGATGACGCCGGATCTCTTAAAGGCCGCGCCATACGCCGTATCCGCGCCGGCCAGCACGCCGGTATGGGACGCCGCCGCTTTCAGTCCTGCCGCGGTTGTTCCGGATTTGAGGATAATGACCGGTTTTGCCGAGGAGGCCTCTTCCGCTGCCTTGACAAAATCATCGCCGGAACAGATGTCCTCCAGATAACCGGCAATCACCTTGGTCTGACTGTCCCGGGCAAGAGCCTTGAGCAGGTCCACCTCGGACAGATCCGCCTTGTTGCCGATGCTCACCACCTTGGAAAGGCCCATATGGCGTCCGGCCGCCTGATCAAGAATGGCGGTGCACAAGGCGCCGGACTGAGAAATAACGGCAACCCCCCCCTTTTCCGGCATCATGCCGGCAAAAGAGGCATTCAGATTGCACCCCGTGTTAATCAATCCCAGACAATTGGGGCCGAGCAGGCGCACGTTGCGGTTGCGGCAAAGGGAGGCTATTTTCCGTTCCAGCGCAGCCCCTTCCTCGCCCGTCTCCTTGAATCCGGCCGAGATGACGATGATGCCGCCGCAACCGGCATCAAGGGAATCTTTTACCGCTGCCTCGACATGGGCGCGGGGCACGACGATCACACTGAGATCCACCCCCTTGCCATAGGCCTTCAGGCTGGTATGACATTTCAGGCCGAGAACATCATCCGCCGAGGGATTGACCGGGATGATCGGTCCGGCAAAACCGCCGTTGATCAGATTTGCCAGAATATCATGGCCGACTTTGCCCGGCGTGCGGGAAGCGCCGATGACCGCTACACTTTTCGGAGAAAACAATGATTCTAACATGGGAACCTGCCGGAGATTGTCCGGGCAACAACGAGACAAAGGAGATGAGGTGTCCCTTGCTTAAAAATCGCCCAGGCTGTTTTTTTTTAAAAGAGAAGATGATACATTAGAAAACTTTAGGCCCAAGTTGCAGAATTTGTCAAACAAATATAACCCCACTCCCAAAAGTCCCGGAATGAAACAGGAAAAAAACAGCCGCCAACCGCTCTTTACCACTCCCGCCGCATTTTTCACGGACCTGCTTTTCATCGCCTTTGGCAGCGTTCTCTGTGCCGTTGCGGTCAACAGCATCCTGATCCCCCACGACTTCGTCATGGGAGGACTGACAGGTCTGTCGGTGCTGATCCACAAATTCGTCCCCCGAATGAACGCGGGCTGGATTTATCTGCTGATGAACATCCCCCTGTTCATCTTGGCCTGGATGGCGGTGGGCCGGCGTTTCTTTTTTTACAGCGTGCTCGGCACCCTTTTTCTGACCTTTGCCATGGCCTTCATCCATATCCCGATAGCCCTGGAAGACAGAATGCTTGCCGCCCTGCTGGCCGGTCTGCTGGCCGGCGCAGGTGTCGGGCTGACCTTCCGCTCCCCCGGCTCACAGGGCGGGCTCGACATCCTGTCCATCATGCTGCTCAAACGTTTTTCCATCAGCATCGGCGGCACCATGCTCTTTGTCAACTGCTGCCTGCTGCTCCTGGTGGCATATTCCTACTCCCTTGAGGCGGTTCTCTATACCCTGGTTGTCCTTTTTGTCAGTTCAAAGGTGATCAGCGTCGTGGTCACCGGCCTCAGCCAGCGCAAGGCGGCCCTGATCATCTCCCCCAAATGGCGGGAGATATCCGCGGAAATACTGAAAGACATCAGGCGAGGCGTGACCATCATCGAAGGAGAAGGAGGGTACAGCGGCGAAAAAGAGCATATCATCTATACCGTGATCACCTTCCGGGAGATCGGTCACCTGAAACGACTTATCCAGCAGATCGACGAAAATGCCTTTGTGGTGATCAGCGACACCCTTGAGGTGAGTAATTACCGCATCGGCAATCAGCCCCACTGGTGATTTTCCCCGTTGAGCCTGTGGACAAAGGTAAAAACATTGATAAAATACGGGCATTCCAGGCTGATTTATTGTAATCTTGCAACAGATGAAAGGAGTAAGACCGCTTACCTTCAGCACTGTAGGTTGGGGTGAGGAACGAACCCCAACATTGTGTCATGAAACCGGAGGGATGCAATGCGTGCGGTACCGGCGCGCACGGCTTAATCCAAAAATAAATCCGACCCCTTTTTTCCTGCCGGCGGATTACGTTGACGTCCTCCGCAAGGTGGTAGGCTTGATAAAAGAGCGGCATCCCTTCACCATCGACGCCATGGTGATTTTGCCGAAACACCTGCATGCGGTGCGAACCCTGCCGCCAAGGGACGCGGACTCCCCCGGGCGGTGGATTGGCCGTATTCGAGGATCCACCGGTATATCGAGTCGGGGATGATGGACCACGACTGGGGCGGAGGAATCTGCGGCAGCGATCAAAGCGGCTATGGCGAGAGAGAATGATGTTGTTGGGGTTCGTTCCTCACCCCAACCGTGCTTGCTGGCCTGGCAGGTATTGCAACGTATGATGCTTTTCGAAAAACGCACAAAGAGTTGATAGACGAAGCCCTGACGCATGCGGGCACCTTCCGTCAAAGACAAAGTCAATGGACTGAGAGCATAGCGGTGGGAAGTAGAAGTTTTACCGAGATGATCAAAGAGAAATTGGGAATATTAGCCAAAGGACGCAAAATTCTTGAAAATGAGGCAGGATTTCAACTTCGGGAAAGCATGGGGACCTATATTGCCAATTTTGATGGCAAAAAAGACGATATAGGGGCTCAAAACGCCTATTATTGGGATCTTAATTATTGATTTCCAAATAGTTACCGTGGCCCGACCCCAGGACCACCCAGGACCATCCTCGCCATCTGCTGAATGAAATCGTTATGTTCTGCTTTTATTATTTTCGTCTCTTTCACGTCTTGATTCAATTTCATGCTCAATTCTTTCTTTGTGCAGGTTCATTAAAGATGATGGTAACTGAAAAGAAAGACTGAAAGCTGCAATTGAAAAAAACAAATATACTCGTTCAATCCAAACATCCAAAAATATAAACTTCCCCTTTGTCAAAGAAGCAACGAAGATAAGTAATAATGTTGTTAGGTAGGGCCTGTAAAGAATTTTGTGTAAATGGTTTTCATTTTTAATTTTCAATATGCAGGCATTCTGTCGCCGAACAAGATTGAAAAGCGGTTCAAGGCAGCCTTCCAGTCTCTGATTGGCATAGTCCATTTTTTGGCGATATTGTTCAGCGCCATGTAAAGCAGTTTAAGCATCGACTCGTCATTGGGAAATGAACCCCGGTTCTTGGTAACTTTGCGCAGTGACATGTTCAACGACTCAATAGCATTGGTGGTATATATCACCTTGCGTATCTCGGGCGAATACGCAAAAAATGGGGTGATTCTTTCCCAATTTCTTCGCCAGGATTGGCCGATGGACGGATGCGTTTTGTCCCATTTTTCTTCAAAGGTCATCAGTTCCATTTCGGCCTGCTCGGCTGTTGGCGATTGGTAAATGGCCTTGAGATCCGCAGCCACCTCTTTGCGCTGTTTCCATGAGACATATTTCAGGGAATTGCGCACCATGTGGACGAGACAGAGCTGGACCTGGGTGAAGGGGAAAACCGTCTCAATGGCTTCAGGAAAACCCTTGAGGCCATCGACGCAGGCAATGAAAATATCCTGCACGCCACGGTTTCTTAGCTCAGTCACTACCTGCAACCAGAACTTGGCGCCCTCGTTTTCGGCAACCCACATTCCCAGGACATCCTTGACGCCGTCCATGGTGATGCCAATAGCCAGATAGACCGCCTTGTTCTTAACATGCCCATTGTCGCGCACCTTAACCCGGATAGCGTCCATGTAAACAATGGGATAAATGGGGTCCAACGGGCGATTTTGCCAAACTTTAACCTCGTCAGCAACGGCATCGGTGACCGTTGAAATCAGGGTGGGAGAGACATCAACTCCGTAAATGTCTTCCAAGTGCCCCTGAATCTCCCTGGTAGTCATCCCTCGGGAGTAGAGAGAGATAATCTTGTCGTCAAAGCCGGGAAAGCGGGTTTGCCCTTTGGGAATGATGACCGGATCGAAACTGCTGTCGCGGTCGCGCGGGACCTCAATCGGCATTTTACCGAAGTCGCCCTTGATGGTCTTTGCAGAGTTACCATTTCGGGCATTACCGCCTTTGGTGACGATGGTTCCATGTTTTTCGTGGCCCAGGTGGACGGTCATTTCCGCCTGTAACGCCCGCTCCAGTAAGGCCTTGGTGAGCTGCTTGAGCAGCCCGTTTTCACCGATCAGTTCTTCGGGCTTCTGGTAATTGTAGTCGGCAAGTAAACGATCCAAAATTTCTTTATCAATGGCCATATGAGCTCCTTTTTAAAGGGTAGTTTTTTGACTTACTCAGTCATAGCCATTTACACAAACTATTTTACACCCTCC